>NZ_JBUDPI010000172.1:0-7627 GCF_054919635.1 Halochromatium sp.
GGCGATGATGTAGGCTGGCATCGCCATCGGCAGCAGCAACGCCCATTCGAAGACGGCGCGTCCCGGGAATCGGCACATGCTTGTCAGCCAGGCCGTGCCAACGCCGCCGATCAGGGTGCCAAGGGTCACCCCCAGCATCAGCAGCAGCGAATTCGAGACATAGTCGATTAAGACGGTATCGATCAGGTGCTGCCAGACCTCGCCAGCCGGAACGACGACGAAGCCGACCACGACCAGAACCGGCAACGCCAGCAGGGCTGCGACCAGCACCACAAGGCTGGGCCAGGCGCGCAGCCGAGCCTGTGCGCCGAAAGCCTCAATCTTTGGGAAGGCAGCCAAGATTCAGACCCATCCAGTTCGCTTCAAGCCCGATCACACCCGCGGGAAGCAAAAGCGCCCCGTTTAAGGGGCGCGTCGGCAGCGGGCTTTCGGGGCTGCAGAGGGTCCGGGTTACTTCCAGCCAGCACGGTCCATGAGCATGACCGCAGCACTGTTCAGCTCACCAAGCTCGATCAAGTCGAGATCATCGGCTTTGAAGGTGCCCCATTCGGCGAGCACAGGGCTGACCTCGATGCCCTCGCGCACCGGATACTCACCGTTGACCTCGGCGTACCAGGCTTGGGCCTCGGGGCTGACGAGGAACTCGATCAGTTTCACGGCTGCGTCCTTGTTCTCGGCTGCTGCGGTCACCGCAGCGCCGCTGACATTGACATGGGTGCCGCGCCCGTCGCCTGCGCCAGGCTGGTTTGGCCAGAAGACGGCGATCTTCTCGGCTGGCTCTTTCTCCGCCGGGTCATCCGATTTCAGCATCCCGGCGAGGTAGTAGGTGTTGGCAATTGCGATATCGCATTGACCGGCAGCGGCAGCCTTGATTTGGTCACGGTCTCCGCCCTGGGGTGGGCGCGCCATGTTAGCGACAATGCCCTCGGCCCAATCCTGGGCGGCTTCGGTACCGTCAGCAGCGATGATCGAGGCGACCAACGACTGGTTATAGACATTGCTCGACGAGCGGATGCAGATTCGGCCTTTCCAAGCGGGGTCGGCGAGGGCTTCGTAGGTTGAGAGCTCTGCGGGATCGACCTCGCCTTTGACGTACATGATCGGCCGTGCGCGCAGCGAGAGACCGGTCCAATGGCCTTTCGGGTCGCGATAGGTTGCCGGGACGGCCTCTTCCACGATCTCAGAGCTAAAGGACTGGGTGAGCCCGGCCTCCTTGGCACGGTGGAGGTTGCCGGCGTCGACCGTCAGTAAGACATCGGCGGGGCTGTTTGCGCCCTCGTTCTTGAGTCGTTGCAGCAGGGCATCAGCCTTGCCCGTGACCAGGTTGACCTCGATCCCGTTCTCCTCGCTGAAGCGGTCAAGCAGCGGCTTGATCAAGGCTTCCTTGCGCGCTGAGTAGAGATTGACTTCGTCGTCAGCGGTGGCAAGCGCTGGCGTCAGGGCGATGGCGGTGCAGACGATCGCAAGGGACGCACGCACGGAGAATAGCTTGAGGCGAGAGTGGGCCGGTATCATGGGTCAGGCAGGCTCCTAGTGGTGTTGTTGGTGATAACAGCGCAGGCTTAGAGGGCCGCGCGGGCCTAGTTTGTGTGCGGCGAGCAGAAATAACAAGGGGGATGAGAATAGTTGCGATTAAGTTGCCCTGCCGGTTCCGTCGGATCGGATGCTTGAAACTCCTGCTCTTAGCAATGATCTCTGCCGCCAAGCAGCGAGCGTCGTGCGATCAATTTTCCTTATTCGGTGGCGAGGGGTCTTGAAACCCTGCATTGTCATCGTACTATAACCTAGTAAACTACTCAGGTATCGGAGCGGACAACCATGAGTGCGATTTCAGCAGAGGCCACTGTGGCCGAGAACCAGGCCGACACCAAAGGCCAGTACGACGATCTCGTCAATGCCGGCTATCAGCACGGCTTCGTCACCGAGATCGAGTCTGACACCCTGCCGCCGGGCCTCGACGAGGGCGTGGTGCGGGCAATCTCGGCGCGTAAAGGCGAGCCCGAGTGGATGACCGAGTGGCGTCTCTCGGCCTACCGCAAGTGGCTTGAGATGCCGACGCCGACCTGGGCCTCGGTGCACTATCCACCGATCGACTATCAGGCAATCTCCTACTTCTCGGCGCCGAAGAAGAAGGACGGGCCCAAGAGCCTCGATGAGGTCGATCCCGTCCTGCTCGAGACCTACGAGAAGCTGGGCATCCCGATCGAGGAGCAGAAGGCGCTTGCTGGCGTTGCTGTCGACGCGGTGTTCGACAGTGTCTCGGTCGCTACCACCTTCCGCGAGAAACTGCATGAGGCCGGTGTCATCTTCTGCTCCATCTCGGAGGCGGTGCAGGAGTACCCCGACCTCGTGCAGAAGTATCTTGGCAGCGTCGTACCGCCGACCGATAACTTCTACACCGGGCTCAACTCGGCGGTGTTCACCGATGGCACCTTCGTCTATGTGCCGAAGAACACCCGCTGCCCGATGGAGCTGAGCACCTACTTCCGGATCAACACCGCCAATACTGGACAGTTCGAGCGCACCCTGATCGTTGCCGATGAGGGCAGCTATGTGAGCTATCTCGAGGGCTGCACCGCGCCGCAGCGCGATGAAAACCAGCTTCATGCCGCCGTGGTTGAGCTGATCGCCCTCGATGATGCCGAGATCAAGTACTCAACGGTACAGAACTGGTATCCAGGCGACGAGAACGGCAAGGGCGGTATCTATAACTTCGTCACCAAGCGTGGCGACTGCCGCGGTCATCGCTCGAAGATCAGCTGGACCCAGGTCGAGACCGGCTCAGCGATCACCTGGAAGTACCCGAGCTGCATTCTGCGCGGTGATGACTCGGTCGGCGAGTTCTACTCGGTCGCGGTCACCAAGGGTCGTCAGCAAGCCGACACCGGCACCAAAATGATCCATCTCGGCAAGAACACCAGCTCGACCATCGTCAGCAAGGGCATCAGCGCGCAGCATGGGCAGCAGGCCTATCGAGGTTTGGTGCGCATTGCCGCCCGCGCCGAGGGGGCGCGCAACCATACGCAGTGCGATTCCCTACTGATCGGCGACAAATCGAGCGCCCATACCTTCCCGTACATCGAGGTCAAGAACCCGAGTGCGAAGATGGAGCATGAGGCGACCACCTCGAAGATCAGTGAGGACCAGCTGTTCTATTGCCGCGCACGTGGGCTCTCCGAAGAGGATGCTGTCTCGATGATCGTCAACGGCTTCTGTAAAGAGGTCTTCAACGAGCTGCCGATGGAGTTCGCGGTCGAGGCACAGAAGCTGCTCAGTATCAGTCTCGAAGGCGCCGTTGGTTAGCCGAGCAGGCCTCAGCTCTTGACGCGGTCTCGGCAGCGCTGAGGCCTGCCGGCGCTGCGCCAGAGGCTTGAGCCACATTGTAAGTAAGAACACCCGGGGCGCGACGCGAGCCAGTCTGTGATCGTCGCTGCGCCCGTCATGACTAGGAGTATCCGCATGTTGTCAGTGAACGGTCTGAAGGCCAACGTCGGTGATCGAGAGATTCTGCGTGGTCTCGACCTTGAGGTGGGGCCGGGCGAGGTGCACGCGATCATGGGGCCGAACGGCTCCGGCAAGAGCACCTTTGCGCATGTGCTCTCGGGACGTGAGGGCTACGAGGTCACGGCCGGTAGCGCAAGACTTGAGGGGACGGATCTCTTCGAGCTCGAGCCCGAAGAACGTGCCCGTTTGGGACTCTTTCTCGCCTTCCAATACCCGGTCGAGCTGCCCGGCGTCAACAACATGTACTTCCTCAAGGCGGCCTTGAATGCCATCCGCAAGTCGCGCGGCGAGGATGAGCTCGATGCCGTCTCCTTCATGCGCTTGATGAAGGAGAAGCTCAAGGTGCTGCACCTCGATGACAGTCTGCTCAAGCGTCCGGTCAATTTCGGCTTCTCCGGTGGTGAGAAGAAGCGCAACGAGATCTTTCAGATGGCGCTTCTCGAGCCGAAGCTGGCGATCCTGGATGAGACCGACTCGGGCCTAGATATCGACGCCTTACGCATCGTCGCCGACGGCGTCAACGCGCTGCGCAGTCCGGAGCGCTCGATGATCGTCGTCACCCACTATCAGCGCCTGCTCGATTACATCGAGCCCGATCATGTGCACGTGCTCGCCAAGGGGCGGATCATTCGCTCTGGCGGCAAGGAGCTGGCACTCGAGCTGGAGGAGAAGGGCTACGGCTGGATCGTTGACGGGGAGGCAGCATGAGCACAGCAGCCAACAGCAGCCGTCAGCGCACCGAGGCTGCGGAGGCCTTCGCTGGCTGGCTTCAAGACCTTGGCCGTGATGCGGATAGGGCCACCTCACCAAAAGAGGACTCAGCGCAAGCGGACTCAGCGCGCGAGCAGGATTGGCTGAGGGCCGAGCGTCAGCAAGCCGTGGAGCGCGTCCGCACTCAGGCGGTGCCGACCGGCAAGTCCGAGGACTGGCGCTACACCGGGCTACGATCGCTGATCGATCAGGGCTTCATTCAGGTCGACGAGCCTTTGACCGCGCTGACCCCCGAGGACATCGAAGAGATCCTGGTGCCGGGGCTCGATGCCCATCGGGCAGTCCTGGTCAACGGGCGCTATTCCGAGTCGCTCTCCGATCTCGGCACGCTGCCCCGAGGCGTGCGCGTTGGCAGCTTACGCGCCATGCTCGATTCCGATCCGGATGCCTTGCAGGGTGTGCTGACACGGATCGCGGGGGAAGGCAGTCATCTGTTTGCCTCGCTCAACACCGCTGCGATGCAAGATGGCTTGGTCCTGTTGCTCGAGCGCGCCGCGCTGCTTGAGCGGCCGATCGAGATCATCCACCTCTCGGTCGGCATGGAAGAGCCACGTGTGGCCCAGCCGAGGCACCTGATCAGCCTCGGTGAGGGTGCCCAGGCGCAGGTGATCGAGCGCTATGTCAGCCTTGGCGACGCCCTGTATTGCACCAACTCCGTGCTCGAGCTGGCGCTCGGCCGCGATGCCCAGCTGAGGCATGCGCGGTTGCAGCAGGAAAGCCCAAACGCCTTTCACATCACCGGTCTCTACCTGAGCCAGGATGAAAACAGCCGCTACGCGGGCGTCAACATTGGGCTCGGCGGCACCTGGGCACGGACGGATCTTGTCACCCGCTTCACCGGCGAGCATGCCGAATGCGATCTCCAGGGGCTCTATTTGGCGGGTGACAAGCAGCTGATCGACTATCACATGGATGTTCGCCACGGGTTGCCCAACTGCAGCAGCCGCGAGCGCTTCAAGGGCATCCTCTATGGCAAGGGCAGGGCGGTCTTCGACGGTCTGGTCTATGTGGCGCGCGATGCGCAGAAGACCGATGCCGACATGTCCAACCGTAACCTGATCCTTTCAGCAAATGCCGAGGTGGATACCAAGCCGCAGCTCGAGATCTACGCGGACGACGTCAAATGTAGCCATGGCACCACCGTGGGTCAGATCGAGCCTGAGGCGCTGTTCTATCTGCGCTCGCGCGGCATCTCGGCGCCGCTCGCCCGACGCATGCTCTGCCTGGGCTTTGCCGGCGAGATCATCGATGCGCTCAGCTCGGAGGCTCTTCGAGACTATGTCACCGAGCAGGTTGGTATGCGGCTCGAGCAGGCGCCGCTGGATTAAGTGAAGACACAGTCCTTTGCAGTCGAGGTAACTCTCTGATGAACAGGTTAGCCAGATTCGCCGGCTTCGGCTCGGACGACCGCGGACAGGTCGACCGGGACGATGTGATCGCAGCCGAAGCGGCCGCGCCGAGCGATAGCGCACCGGCCACGGCCGCACAGGCACCGGATGACCCCGAGGCGCTGCGTGAGCCGATCATCGCCGCGCTACGTCAGGTCCATGACCCCGAGATCCCGGTCAACATCTATGACCTGGGGCTGATCTACAAGATCGATATCGCTGGCAACGGCGATGTCGATGTGGATATGACCCTGACTGCACCGGCCTGTCCAGTCGCCGGCATGATGCCGGTGATGGTCAAGGACGCGGTGAAAACCGTGGATGGGGTTGGCGAGGTGGCCGTTGAGCTGGTCTGGGACCCACCATGGAGCCCAGACACCATGTCGGACGAGGCCAAGCTGACCCTCGGGATGCTCTGAGGCCAACCCGACTGTTCGCCTGCGGTTTGGGTCGGCGCATTGGCGTCGATTCATTCCAGATGCGTCGAGGTCAATGCCTGGAGCCATCTCCTTGGCTGAGCGAGATTGGCTGAGCGAGATCTGGCACTTGGCCTCGGTTGTTGTCTGACCGGCTCAGGATTCGGTCGATCTGGCGGGTTGATCCGGTCTAACAGTTGGCTCGTCGTCGGACTCATCCTCAGCCCCTTCGCCCGCCTCCTCTAGCATGGCCTCGTCGTCGGTGTCGTCCTGCCTACCCCTTGCCGGTACTTGCTGCGATGGCTCCTGCTGCTTCGCATCAGCCTCAGTACGTACCGCGGGCAGGCTGTCTTTGAAGGCCTCGCCATAGATCTCCCAGATCGTGATGAAGAGTGAGGCGATCAGCGGGCCGATCAGCAGCCCGGCCATGCCGAACATAAAGAGTCCGCCCAGGGTGCCGAAGAAGATCATAAGCTCGTGCATGTCGGTATGCTTGCCGACCAGCACCGGGCGCAGCAGATTATCGATACTGCCGACCACCAGGACACAGAACAGGATGAGACCGATACCGGCGCTTAAGGAGCCTTGGGCGATCAAGACGATGGACGCCGGTACCCAGACCAGCGCCGAGCCCACCCCGGGGATGATCGAGAGCACCGCCATCACTGTGCCCCAGAAGACCGAATTTGGCACCCCGGCAACCGCGAACGCGATACCGGCGAGCGCCCCCTGCAGGATGCCAATCAGCAGGGTTCCGACCACCATCGCCTGGGTCACCGAGGTGAACTTGTGCAGCATCAGGCGCTCGTCGTGATCGCGAAGCGGCAGGTAATAGAGCACTGCATGGACGACCTTGCTGCCGTCGATCAGGAAAAAGAATAAGGTGTAGAAGAAGACGATGGTGACGAAGAGGAACTGCACGGTCCCCAGGGCGATGGTCGAGATCTGACTGACAAGGATCTTTCCGAGTGCCTCGACCGCCCCTGCGATCTGGGTCGTGACCTGGTCCTCGTAGGGGATCAGCTCCTCATAGAAGGGCAGCTTTTCCAACACCTCTTGGAAGCTACCCGGCTCCTTGAGGAAGTTGACAACGACGGGCGTGAGCGACTGGGTGACATTCACGGCCTGGCCGATAAAGACCATGGTCAAGATCACGATCGGGATCAGCACCACAATCAGCAGCAATAACAAGCTGATCAGCGAGGCCAGATAGCGCCGACCTCCAAGCCATTGCGTGAGCTTCACATAGACTGGATGCGTCATCGCTGCGAACACGGCGGCCATGAAGATGGCAACCAGAAACTGCTGGATCATGGTCAGGAACAGCAACGAGATGACGGCGACCAAGGCCAGCAGTACGGCCTTGTTGATCGTTTCCTGCTTCATGTCGCGAGGCCTTCAGTAATACTTGACTATTTTCATGGAGAACGATTCCCGTTCTCGAGATCATGCTGCTTAATCAATCGGCAGCAGGCTCGGTGCCATCCAACGAGCGAACCTCCTTGGTTTGTGCTGGCGAGTCATCTCGCCAGCGCCTCACAGATCAAG
>NZ_JBUDPI010000173.1:0-7553 GCF_054919635.1 Halochromatium sp.
AGCCTCGACCCTGCCACCGGCGAGCTTCGCACTCGCACCGAATGGCATCGCGTCGCGCTGTTTGGCAAGCTCGCGGAGATTGCCGGTCAGTACCTGCGCAAGGGCTCCAAGGTCTACATCGAGGGCAAGCTGCGCACGCGGAAATGGCAGGGGCAGGATGGTCAGGATCGCTACACCACAGAGGTGGTGGTCGACATCAATGGGTCGATGCAGATGCTCGATAGCCGCGGCGCCGGAGGGGGCGGAGGCGGTGATTACGCTCGGCCGGCAAGTTCAGGGGCTCCCGCCGGCGAGTCTGCTCCGACGCGCCAGGAGGGACAATCGCCAGCCCAAGCTCCCGCTGGACCCGAGAACGACTTCGATGACGACATTCCGTTCTAGCGAATCATGACCGATACCCCACGTATTCTGCTTATTGGCTCTGATGGTCAAGTCGGCTGGGAGCTACGGCGCACGCTGGCTCCGGTTGGCCAAGTGATCGCCGCGTCACTTTCTGGCAAAGATGGACCTTCCGTCGATCTCACCGAGCCGGCCTCGTTGAGGCGGCTCTTCAATGAGACGGCTCCCGATGCGGTCATCAACGCCGCTGCCTATACTGCGGTCGATAAGGCCGAGAGCGAGCCTGAGCTTGCCCAGGCGATCAACGGTGATGCGCTGAAGGTGATTGCAGAGCTGTGCACGGCACCGCGTATCCCGGTGATCCATTATTCGACCGACTTCGTCTTCTCCGGCGTCACCGATCATCCCTATCGAGAGGATGATCCAGCCGAGCCGCGCAGTGTCTATGGGCAGACCAAGCTCGCCGGCGAGCAGGCATTGCTCGAATCAGGGGCGCCGGCTCTGGTGTTTCGTACAGCTTGGGTCTATGGGGTGCGTGGCAGCAATTTCCTGCTGACCATGCTCAAGCTGTTTCGGGAGCGCACGGAGCTGCGCGTCGTCGATGATCAGATTGGCACGCCCACTTGGAGCCGCATGCTGGCAGAGGTCACAGCGCAGATCGCCTACCGCATCTTTCATGGCAGCCTCGATATCGAGCGCGTCAAAGGGCTTTATCACCTGACCGGGGGTGGTGCCACCTCTTGGTTTGGGTTTGCTGAAGCGATTCGCGAAGCCACTGGCAGTGACTGTCGCTTGCTCCCGATACCGACCAGCGAATACCCGGCGCCGGCGCGGCGCCCCGGCTATTCGGTATTGGATACAGGACGCTTCCGCAATACCTTCGGCCTCGCCTTGCCCGACTGGCGACACTCGTTAGCGCTCTGTCTCGCCGATCTAGCTGAGCAGCGCTAGCCCCTGCTGGCGAGTCCATGGTCGCATTGGCGTCTCGATGACCGGGGCGCGACCTGGGAACAGGTCTACGATTGCTTAAGCCTGTGCCCGCATGCTTCGTCCCTTGTATGCACTCGGTTGGTGCGTCCTTGGCGCCGGGCGAAGAGGATGTGCCCTGGCCCTGTGCGAGGCGATCAACCCGGAGTACGGCAAGCAGATATGGTGAGCGGAGCTCAGGAGCGCACCGTCAGCAGCGCGCAGGGAGTGTGAGCGGCGATCCGGCTGATCACAGAGCCGACGAGCATGCGTTTGATGGCGCTGCGGCCCTTGTACCCGAGCACAATGAGGTCGCACTGCTGCTCGGTCGCGGTCTCGAGGATCGTGCCGCGGAGGTCACCGCTCTCCATCAGCTTGACGTCGACGTCCGAGGTGGTCTGGCGCAGCCGCTCGGCGCCGGCATCGAGCTCCTGTTGCGCTACCCGCTTCTCCTCCTGAAAGGCACGACTCAGCTGCTGCCGGAGATCTTGGCGGTAGAGGGTCACCAACTCCAGCACTCGCAGCAGGGTGACGCTTGCGCGCCCTTGCAAGGGAAGTGAGGCGCAGAGCTCGAGCGCCTTGTCGGCAGGCTCTGAGCCGTCATGTGCCAACAGAAAGCGCAGCGGCGTGTTCTGGGTCCTCGGCGCCTCCGGGCTTGCGGGGGGCCGCTCGGCCAGGTCCGGATGCGGGACGATCATCACCGAGCAGCCTGCGTAATGCAGCAGGCCCGCGGAGACGCTGCCGAGAACCTGTTGACGAAAGCTGGTCAACCCATGGGTACCAACAACGATCAGGTCTGCCCCCCAGGCCTCCGCCGATGCACAGATCTGATCGATTGGGTGACCCTGACGGATCTCGCTCGAGCTGGTCCAGCCCGCTGCCTGCAGGCGTTTGCTCACTAGGGCGAGATGCGTCTGAGCCTCGCGCCGCACCAGCCCTTCCGCTTCGCCATTGGTCTCGGTCCTGTCGTCGGGGTCCTCTCCAGCGCGCCTAGCATCCTCAACCTGTGCAACCGTTGCAGTCGGGAAGGGCGCGCTCGAAGCCTGCCCAAGGTCGCCGTTTGCGGATACGCCGGCGAGCATGCCCTGAAGCCCGTCTGGAAACGCGGCTTGGTCGATGACGGTGGTCACCAACACCTCGCTGTCCGCAGGCAACGGAAACCGCAGCAGGAAATCCAGAGCTGCCAGGGCGCTGTCGGAGCCGTCGGTCGCGAATAAGATCTTCATAGTCTGTTGCTAATGCGCCGAGCCGATGTTGAGAGCGTACTGCAGGAAGACATACAGAGCATAGACTGATAATAGCCAGAGGCCCTGCCGCCGATAGAAGACACCGCTGCGGTTGGTCGAGATGAACACCCGGAACGAATACAGGATGATCAGCATCGCCGGGAAGTGGAAATAATAGAAATTGGCTGGGATGGCCAAGGGTGTGGCGGCCGCCGCGGCGCCGATGACAAAGAGCACGTTGAGCACATCGGCGCCAACGATGTTGCCAACCATGATCTCCGGATGACCTTTGCGGATCGAGGCAATCGCGGTCATCAGCTCAGGCAACGAGGTTCCGAAAGCCACCATGGTGGCGGCGATGACGTCGTCCGGGACGCCGATGCGAACGGCGATCTCAGAAGCGCTGGGGACTAGGATGCGTGCGCCCACGACCACCATGAGCAATCCACCCAAGACCAGGCTCCAGCTGCGTTTGAGACTCATGAAGGCCTCGGTCGACTCCTGTTCGCCGTCGATTGCGTCGGCACCACCTTGACGCGCCCAAAGGTAGGTAAGAAAGAGATAGGCTGCAAGCAGGATCAGGAACAGAAAACCCACCCGGCGGCCAAGCTGAGGCTCAGTTCCGGACGGGGTCGTGATCAACACGGCCAGCGCGATCACCACCAAGAGCGTTGCCGAGCCCACCTGAGCCCAGCCGGTGCGATTGAGGATATAACGGTTGACCGGCACCGCCGCTAAGACGCAGGTGAGGCCGAAGATCAGGCCAGTATCGGCGATGATCGAGCCGACGCCGTTGCCCAACGCCAGCCCAGGGTTGCCCATGTAGGCGGCCATCACCGAGACGAAGGCCTCGGGCAGGGTCGTGCCGAGTGAGACCACGGTCGCGCCGATCACGATCTTGGGCAGCCCGGTGCGGCGCGCGAGGTCGACGACGCCGTCGATCATCCAATCGGCGCCTTTCGAAAGCAGCGCAATGCAGCTTGCGATCATGATGAGCAATAGCGGCGTGGACTGTTCGGCGACCAATGCACTCAGTAGCGTATCGTCACCGATCCAGCGGAAGATCTCGGAATCCATCAATTGCCCCGTCGGCCAAGAGCTGCACGTCCGCCGCATCCTAACCGCTCTGCTCGAGCGGGCCAAACAGCACAAGGGCGAAACCGCTTGTCCCTAAGGGGTTCTGGCCAAGGCCCAGATGTCGATCTGCTCGCAGCCAGCGCGTCTCAAGGTGCGTGCCAGCTCGGAGACCGTGGCGCCGGTGGTGACCACATCGTCGAGGATCGCGACCCGCCGGGGCACCTCTGAGGTCACCTCGAAGGCGCCGCGGATATTGGCGAAGCGCAGCCGTTCATCCAATTCGGACTGGGCTTGAGTGGCACGCCGGCGTCGGCAGCAGCTGTGGGTCACCGGGATCGCTCGTCGACGACCGACCACTCGCGCCAACTCGAGTGCTTGATTGTAGCCGCGGGTCCTCAAGCGGCGCGGATGCAAGGGCACCGGCAGGATGGCCATCGGCGGCTGCCAACCCGGACGCTGGCTCTCCTCATCAAGGGCATCGGCCAAGAGGTCGCCGAGCAACCGGATCAGGTTCAGCCTTGATTGGAACTTGATGCCGCCGACCAGCGAGGGTAGAGGCCCTTGATAGCGAAAAGCTGCGATGCAGCGCTCAAAGGGAGGCGGCTGTCGCTGACAGCGACCACAGATGCCCGCTGCGTCTGGGCCCGAGGCACTGGACTGATCCTCCCGTCCTGGGAACGGTTGTGCACAACGGGCGCAATGGGGGCCGATTAACGGTAGGTCGGCATGACAACCGGCGCAGAGATCCCGTTCAGCCTCGCCGGGCGCGCCGCAAAGCACGCAGGTGGGTGGGTAGAGCAGTGCCAGGGCCTGCTCTGCAACACGCTGCCACGCAGTCGCTTGGCGAGCCTGATCAACGCAGCGATGGGATGACAGCCTCAAGGGTTCCAGAACTTGATCAGACCGACGCTGATACCGGCGACACCGATGATGGTCCCGAATGACCAGATCATGAACCGGTCGATGCGGCGGGTCATGGCTTCGAAGCGCTGATCCATGTTGGCTTGTCGCTATTTGGTGCGCTGATCGATTTGCTCAACCCGCACCGTCCGCTCGTGCAGTTCGATCTCATAGACCGTCGTGGGCTTGATGAGACGTTGCTCGATCAGCCAGTTGGCCATGTTGCCTTTGATGAAGCCGATGGCTTCTCGGGTCAGTGTCATGGCGATTCCTCTTTGCTGGCAGTCATCGAGTATAGCAATCGCTTGAGTCGCAAGTCCCGACATCGCTTTGCCTTGGGCCTTGCGCAGCATTTGCGAGGGTTGGCGCGTCGCCGCCCACGGTCGACTCGTCAACCACAATGGCGAGATTTGGTTGACAGCGCTGGGTCCGCCGTTAGGCTAGCAGTGTCGATCGCGGTGGCTTGTGCCGTCGCGGCCCGTGAAAACCGCTGCCGAAACCATCGTTATGTCCTCATCCCCTCAGCGTGCCGCCCGCCTGCCCCAGAGCGAGTCATCCTCCCGCCACGATCCGCGTCACGATTGGACGATTGACGAGGCGGCAGCACTGCTCGATCAGCCGCTCAATGACCTCCTGTTCTCAGCACAAACGACCCACCGTCGCCATTTCGATCCGAATCGCATCCAGGTCAGCACCCTGCTGAGCATCAAGACCGGCGCCTGCCCGGAAGACTGCGGCTACTGCTCGCAGAGCGCCAAGCATGACACCGGCCTCGAGCGGGAGCGCTTGCTGCCAGTGGATGAGGTGTTGGCCGCGGCTCGCGCCGCCCTCGACGAGGGTGCCACCCGCTTTTGCATGGGTGCGGCTTGGCGCAATCCGACCGCCAAGAATCTGGAACAGGTGATCGAGATGGTGAGCGGAGTCAAGGCCTTGGGCCTGGAGACCTGTGTCACCCTCGGCATGCTCGAGCAGGAGCAGGCCGAGCGGCTGCGCGACGCGGGACTCGACTACTACAACCATAATCTGGATACCTCCCCCGAGTTCTACGGCCAGGTCATCAGTACCCGGACCTATCAAGATCGGCTGCAGACGCTGGAGTACGTGCGCGAGGCCGGACTTAAGACCTGCAGCGGCGGTATCCTTGGCATGGGCGAGTCGCGCCGCGATCGAGCCTCAATGCTCTGCCAGCTGAGCAATCTGCCTGCCCATCCCGAATCGGTACCGATCAACCTGCTGGTACAGGTCGAAGGCACGCCGCTATTCGGCACCGAGGCACTCGATCCGTTCGAGCTGGTGCGCACCATCGCCACTGCTCGGATCATGATGCCAGCCTCGTACGTGCGGCTGTCAGCTGGTCGCGCCAGCATGTCCGACGAGCTGCAAGCGCTCTGTTTTGCCGCCGGCGCCAACTCCGTCTTCTATGGTGATCGACTGCTCACCACCGACAACGCCGAGGCTGCGCGCGACCACCAGCTCTTCGCCCGGCTCGGCCTTCAGCCCGAGGAGGCCGCGCTTGAGGGACGCGCGCAGCCCGGAGCCTGTCACAAAACCATCGATCAACCAGGCCTTTCACCGGAGCATCAGGCACCGGGACAAGGTCGGCCGGTCTCGTCATCGGACCAACCGGTTGCGCCAACAGCCCGGTCGGCGAGCGCCTGATCGCCTTGGATGATCACCGCGCGACCGAATCGGAGCCAAGGCCGAGGCCGGGGTACAACAGCTTGCCACCGCGTGGCCCATGCCACTCGATCAATCGCGGCGCGCTGCGCCAGCAGCGGCGCCGGCCCAAGGCTTGATGACGATGATTGAGCTTGCTCCAAAGCTCGATCGGCTCCGCGACGCTGGCCTCTACCGCCAGCGGCGGCTGCTCGCCGGTCCCCAAGCCGTGCGTCCGTGCATCGACGGCCGCCAGCTGCTTGCCTTTTGCAGCAACGACTACCTGGGCCTAGCCGCACATCCGGCGGTGATCGAAGCGCTGCGCGAAGGCGCGGCTCGTGATGGTGTTGGCAGCGGCGCATCGCACCTGATCAGCGGCCACCATGAGGCCCATGAAGCCCTCGAGGACGCGCTTGCCGACTTCGTTGGCCGAGAACGCGCATTGCTCTTCTCGACCGGCTACATGGCCAACCTCGGCGTGATTCAAGCGCTCTGCAGCCGCGGCGACCAGATCCTCGCCGATCGCCTCAATCACGCCTCGCTGCTCGACGGCGCCCAGCTCAGCCAAGCCCGGCTGCGCCGCTATCCGCACGCCGATACCGACCGACTACAGCGCATGCTGATCAGCGGCAGCGGCAGCGGCGATGGCAACCGCGGCAACCGTCTCATCGTCACCGATGGCGTCTTCAGCATGGACGGTGACCTGGCACCGATACCGGAACTTGCTGCCCTCGCCAACAGAACCCGTGCCACGCTCATGATCGACGATGCCCACGGCATCGGCGTCCTCGGCGCCAAGGGCCGTGGCAGCCTCGAGCATTTCGGTCTCGATGGCCTAGAGACCCAGACCGCGGTGCCGATCCTCATCGGCACCCTCGGCAAGGCCATTGGCACCTTCGGCGCCTTCGTCGCCGGCAGCAGCGAGCTCATCGACTACCTGATCCAGCGGGCGCGAAGCTACATCTACACCACCGCGCTCCCACCCGCGCTCGCCACCGCTACCCTGAAAGCGCTAGAGATCGCGCAGCAAGAGCCCGAGCGCCGACAGCACCTGCAGCACCTGATCAGCCGCTTCCGAACCGGCGCCAAGTCCCTCGGACTCGCCTTAACCGACTCGCCCACCCCGATCCAACCCTTGATCGCCGGCGATGTCGACACCGCCCTCCACTGGAGCCAATTCCTCGAAGACAACGGCATCCTGGTCACCGCGATCCGCCCACCAACGGTCCCGCAGGGCTCCGCGCGCCTGCGCATCACCCTCTCTGCAGCGCACCAAGACACTGACGTCGATCGCCTCTTAGAGACGCTTGAACGGCTACCCCGATCAACCTCGACGCACCGACGCAGCCACTCAGCAGCGCCAAGGGCCAGAGGTGCCGGGGTCGGGGG
>NZ_JBUDPI010000174.1:0-7506 GCF_054919635.1 Halochromatium sp.
CGTCAGTGCATACCGGTCTCCAAAGACCAACGCCATGCTGCGACGCACCTCAAGCGGGGTGGCCAAGCGCAGCCTGCACATGACCGGCAAGGCCATCGACATCCGCCTCAGCGATATGCCAACACGCAGCATCCGTGATGCAGCGCTCAGGCTGGCCAGAGGAGGCGTCGGTTATTACTCACGCTCCAACTTCGTCCATCTCGATACCGGCAACGTCAGGCAGTGGGGTGCCTGAGCTAAGACCGCGATCGAATCGGACCGAAGCACCAGGGCGATTGCGGAAAGGCTCGTCCAAGGCGATTTCTGTCGAAGCTCATACCGCCTTGCTGGTCTTTTCGCTCGCCTTCTGCGTCGCGCCGCCGGGCACATCGCCCGGCTATTAGGCTGGCTAACAGCCGGGCTATTAGCCAGGCGGGGCTCCTGGCGACGCGACCTCAGCCTTTCGCGGCACGCGCGTCGATGAAGGCAAGCGCCCGATCGATGCGACGCAATGTGGCTGGCTTACCAACCAGTTGCAGGGTGACATCGATCCCAGGCGACGCCGCCCGACCGACGATCGCCACGCGCAGCGGCTGCGCAACCTTCCCCATGTTCAGCTCAAGCTCCTCGGAGACCCGCTCGACCACGCGGTGCAGCGTCTCTGGCTCCCAGTCCTCGAGCGCCAGCATATCCAGCTCTGCGCGCAGCCGCTCGAGTGCCGGCCGCGCGACTGGCCGCAAATGTTTCTTTGCGGCCGTCTCGTCGTAGTCATCGAACTCCTGATAACAGAAGGCGCTGATACTGGCGAGCTCGGTGAGGGTCTTAGCCCGCGCCGCTTGAGCCTCAACCACCGCGATCAGATCGGGGCCAACGGATGGATCGATCCCAAGCTCGCCCATGTGCGGACTCAGTAGCCGGGCGATGCGCTTTGGATCAGCATGCTGGATGTAGTGCTGGTTGAGCCAGTCGAGCTTCTCGACGTTGAACGCCGAGGCCGCGGTGTTGACATCCGCGATATCGAATAGCGAGATCATCTCGTCGAGCGAGAAGACCTCCTGGTCGCCGTGCGACCAGCCGAGGCGGATCAGATAATTCAGCAGCGCCTCGGGCAGATATCCCGCATCCCGATAAGCCACGACACTAACAGCGCCGTGGCGCTTGGACAACCGCTTGCCGTCTGAGCCCAGGATCATCGGCACATGCGCATACTTGGGCGGCTCGTGACCCAGCGCCTTAAGGATGTTGATCTGGCGCGGGGTATTATTCAGATGATCGTCGCCACGGATCACATGGCTGATCTGCATCTCGGCATCGTCGACCACCACGGTCAGGTTATAGGTCGGCGAACCATCGCTGCGGCGGATGATCAAATCATCGAGCTCGTTGTTGGCAAAGGGGACCCGGCCGCGGATCAGATCATCGACGATGACAGCACCATCGACCGGATTCTTGAACCGCACCACATGCGGCTGCGCTGGATCGATCTGTCGGCCACGGCAATGGCCATCGTAGCGCGGCTTGACCTTGGCGGCCATCTGGGTATCCCGAAGGCGCTCGAGGCGCTCCTTCGGGCAATCGCAGCGATAGGCCAGACCCTTGTCGAGCAGCTCGTCGATGACATTCTGATAGCGCTCGAAGCGCTCAGTCTGGAAGAATGGCCCCTCGTCGTAGTCGAGGCCAAGCCAGGTCATGCCCTCCATGATCGCGTTGACCGACTCCGCCGTTGAGCGCTCAAGGTCGGTATCTTCGATCCTGAGCACGAATTGGCCACCATGCCGGCGCGCGAACAGATAGCTGAACAGCGCAGTGCGGGCCCCGCCCACATGCAGGTAGCCGGTCGGAGAAGGGGCAAATCGGGTACGAACGGTCATCAGGCTGCTCTCGAGTCGGTTCAACAAGCCAAGGGCGGCGATGATAGCAGAGGCAACGACCCCGGTTTCCCACTTGCTTGACGGCCCACCGATCGTTACTTGTTGTGATCAGCCAGTCCGTGCCCTGAGGCTCAGGTCGATCAGGACGCGATGCGCTGGTCTCTCACGCTAAAAAAACTGGACACGAGGACTCATGATGAAAGCCAGTCGCCATGTCGCCATCGGGATCGCCGCGCTGGGACTCGTTCTACTGATCGCCGGGCCGCTGATCCCGGGCGGCGAGCGGCTGGTGCGCAACGCACCGGCCGATAGTAGCCATATCACTGATCTCGCACGCGCGGAGGATGGCTCGATCCTAGCCGGCACCCAGGACGGCGAGCTCTGGCGCTACGCCAACGACCTCTGGACGCGCGTCAATGTCGACCTCGGCGGCCATCCAGTCACTGCACTCTCTGCGGATCTCGCCGGCGACGCCTCGAAAGGGCCGATCGGCACCGGCGGCGGACTCTTCAATGCCCCCTCGGGGCTCCCCGAGCTTCGCGTGCGAGTGCGCGATGAGATCCTCGCCGGACAGCGACTGCTGGTCGGGACCGGCGATGGTCTCTATGTGCAGGGCGATGGCCAATGGCTCCGCACGCTGGAGGGCATCAGTGTCTACCGGCTTGAGACGCAGACCATCAACAACCAACGATGGGTTCATCTTGGGACCATCAGCGATGGCGTCTACAGTGCCAAGACTGAGGACCTGCTCAGTTGGCAGCCGAACCGCGATGGACTGCCCGAGACCGTCAACGTCTTCAGCTTCGTCATCACCGATGGCGGAAGACTGATCGCGGGCACGGATCAAGGGTTGTTCTGGCAGGAGGCTCCGATGCAGCCCTGGCAGCGCCTGAAGGTGGGGCTGGAAAAGAGCCGCATGCTCTCGCTCTACCTTGAGTCGGCGAAGTCGAAGCGAGCAGAGCGGCTCTGGATCGGCAGTGACGATGGCCTCTGGCGCGTCGATATCGACGAGTCCGGTGGAGCGCCCGAGGCCGAGGCCTTCGCCGAGCTCATCCAGGCGCCACCGGACCATGTGCGTTACGGCGTTAGCTGGATCGTTCCCTTTGGCGATGGCGTCATGCTAAGCGCCGGTTCGGTCTATCACTACGGACCAATGGGCCTGAAGGGCTGGTACTGGATCTCGCTCGCGGGACTGGTACTGCTGCTCGTCGGCGGCTGGCTGATCCCGAGTCACAAGGAGGCCGATCGCTCTGCATCCGCCTAGCACCAGATCCACTCCGCCACCAACAGGACGCTTGCCATGAAGATCGTCGCCATCCTGATCGGTATTGCAATCCTGCTTGGCATCATCGCGATGCTGGTCTATGTCTATGTGATCCAGAACGTTGAAACACCGGACTACCAGGTTGTCTTCAAGGACGGCGACTTCGGGTTGCGCGACTACCCGCCGCTCGTGGTCGCCGAGGTCAGCGGCAGCGGCAGCCGTCAGCAGAGTCTGAGCGAGGGTTTCGGCCCGCTGGCAAGGTACATCTTCGCCAAGCAGCGCGGCGGCGAGCGCATTGCGATGACCGCGCCGGTGCAGCAGCGCGCCGTTGCGCCTGATGAGAAGATCGCGATGACCGCACCGGTCACTCAGACCCCCGCGGACAACGGCAACTGGACGGTCCAGTTCGTTATGCCGTCTGAATATGAGCTCAAGGATCTGCCGACGCCGGGCAATGAGCAGGTTCGGCTCGACAAGATTCCCGCGCGACGGGTTGCCGCAGTGCGCTTCAGCGGCAGGACCAACGACCAGGCCATCGCTCAGCAGCAACAGCGGCTCGTGGACTGGATGCGCTCGCGTGACCTCGAGCCAAGCGGCGACCCAATCTATGCGTACTACAATGATCCATTCACGCCAGGTCCGCTGCGTCGAAACGAGGTCATGTTCGAGGTCTCTCCCGAATCACGGTGAACTGGCTCGAACGGGGGACGACCCCGGGAGGGCGATTAGGGAACAACCTGGAAGCGTCTGGAAGCATCGGGGGTTGGTCGATATCAGGGCTTGGTGGCCAAGATGCGGCCGGCCAGGGCCTCACCACTGAGCCAGGCACCTTCGATGCGGGCGCCGTTGCACCAGTCGCCACAGGCGCCAATGCCAAGACTCGGGTCCCAGAGGCAACCGCTCTCTAGCGGCGACTCGACCAACGAGTACAACCAGCTATGCGACTGACGCCAGCTGACAGTCGGCAGCGGAGCAGGGGCCAGCAATGCGAAGGCGTCGATCATGGCCGCCTCGACCTGCTCGCGGTTGTCATTGAGATGCTTCCTCGTCCAGCCTGGCTGCGCATGCAACACCCAGCTTTCGCCGTCTTCAGCCGGGGCCAACCGACCCGGCTTGCTACAATCCCGCGCGACCCAGCGCAGTGGCCCCTGATTCACGAAGATGCCATCGAAGGCAAGTGGCACAGGCGCATCAAACTCGAGCATCAGGGTCCAACAAGCTGTGTACTCGACACAAGCCGCCTGCGCCGCCAGCTCGGGGGCATCCATGAGCAGCTCCGCGCTCTGCGGCGCCGGAGCACTCACGACCACCCGATCGAAGCGACCGAGATCCTGACCCGCTTCATCACCGAGCTGCCAACGGCCGCGGCACCAGCGCGGCGGCAAGACCCTCGTCTCCAGTCGCAGTTCCAGGCCCTCGGCCAACGCCCGACCAAGCGCGTTCATCCTCGGCACGCCAACCCAGCGCGTCGCATCCTGTCCGGCTGGAGCGATCTCGACCCCATCGAAGGCCCCTATACGAGCATCCCAGGGCGCAACCAAGCCACGCTCGGCCCAAGCATGCAGGCGACGTTGGAAACGGGGATCGCGGGCGGTGAAGTATTGGGCACCATGATCAAAGCCGAGCGTCTGTCCATCCGGACGCACTGCGCGCCGTGTCGCCGCCCGGCCACCGCAGCCCCGTGACTTCTCGAACAGGCTGACCTGATGCCGCTGATCGGCCAGCGCTCGCGCTGCCGCGAGCCCGGAGAGACCGGCACCGATGACGGCGATGCGCAGCCTGCGCCCATTGGCCGGCGCTGTCACCCGCTGGCGGTAGGCATCGAGGTCGAGGCGCCTTGCATGCGCTGCCGTCGACCGCTCACGCAGACGCCCGGTCACCGGCCGCTCGGGCTCGAAGGGCCGATCGAAGAGCCCCAAGGTCCAAAGCAGGCCACCATAAGAGCTCGGGTCGCAACCATCGAGTGCATACCGATGGTTGAGATCGATCAGGGCCTCCAACGCCCGTTCGGGCGAGCCTCGCCAGTGCGGGATGGCCTTGGCCCAGGTCATTCGCAGATTGTTGTGTAGCTCGCCTTGCACCAGCAGGGATGTCTGCGCTAGATCCCAAAGCCGATCGCCGCTCTGTGCGCGTGACAGGGTCTCGAGGTCGATCAGCCGCTCGCGCGGATCATCGGCGTGCTCGGCCAGGGTCTGCCGCGCCCAATCGGGTAGCACGCTGAGTGACTCCGGATTTGGGCTGAAGACACAGAGATTGTGCGCCAGCTCGCGCCAGATCAGGAGCTCGTCAAGAAACTTCTCAGCACCCGCGCCGCCACTCTCCCAGGCCTCACGCGCGATCCGGAAGGGCGACACCTGTCCGTGATGCAGGTAGGGCGAGAGCCGGCTTACGCCTAGCGGCCAGCACTCGGCCGCGTCATTGCGTCGTTGGTGGTAACTCGCCAGTCCTTCACGACGGAACTGCTCCCAGCGCCGATAGCCCGCCTCGGAGCCACCTGGCGTATGGGCGATCGCCGGCAGGCTATGGTCGATCTCGCACGCGGCGATGAGGCTGCTCAGATCAGCGCGGTCGAGATTGACTGGAGCGAACGGCAGCACGCCCTCGAAGACCGCTGGCAATCGCTCGATCTCGGGCCAGACCCATGGCACGCGCTCGGCATAGGCCTGCTGGTTGTGGCGCCCAAACTGGAAGGCTCGCGCGAACGCCTTGGGCTGTCGTCGCATGGGCAGAATGCAGCAGCTATCCACCGCCCAGACCGGCGCCTGAGTGCGGCTCGCTAGGCGCCTCGTCCAAGCAGGAAACGGTGGTGCTGGAAAATCCTCGGTGACGACCAGTGCAGCTCGACTCACCAGCTCGCGTAATGGTGACGGTGCCCTCGGGTCGCTTGGCAGATGAAAGACCGCACGGATACCGCGCCCCGCCAGCTCCGCATGCGCATCCCGGGCGCCTTCGAGGATGAAGGCGTGATGCCGATCAGCATTGAATCGATGCGCACCAGCGAGCCCTTGATACACGAGCAGCGGCAGGCCAAGCTCATCAGCACAACTCAACGCCACATCCAATGCCAGATTGTCATGACCACGTACCGCATGGTGCATCCAATAAAGGACCAGCTGGCCCTCAGCCCAGGGCGCGCGAGCCGCAACCGGCCAGATGCGCTCAAGCAGTCTCTCCGGCAACCGCCCTGCGAGCCAGGCACCCGCTTGAAAATCAGCACAGCCGCCCTGGTGTGCAGAGGCAATGGTAGAAGCAGTGGGCGAGATCGATGGCGTAAGCATCACGGCGAGCGCGGGGACTTGGCAAACGGAATCCGACCTAGGCAGACCGAGATCGTTCCGATGAGATTGAGCCGCGAGAGGACATCCTGCAGTAGCCCAGGGCAGCAACCCCGCACAGCAACCCCGCACAGCAACCCCGCACAGCAACCCCGCACAGCAACCCCGCGCAGCAACCCCGCGCAGCAACCCCGCGCAGCAACCCCGCACAGCAACCCCGCACAGCAACTCGGTGCAGCAACCCCAGCCAGCAACTCAGTGCAGCAACTCAGTGCAGCAACTCAGTGCAGCAACTCAGGGCAGCAACTCAGGGCAGCAACTCAGGGCAGCAACTCAGGGCAGTCGCTTAGGGCAGCAGCTACGGCTTACCATCGATCATTGATGACCACTCGGATACCGACGATCGTTAAAGCTGCCCTGATGCAAGCGCCTGAGCCGCCGCTCGAACCGAGACTCCAAGGCCTGGACTCGAATCAGTCCTATTCGAGACCCGGGTGGAACGACAGCAACCTACCGACAGGCACCAGCCATGTCCGTCAACTATCAACATCAGATGCCCTTTAGCACTGAGATCAAGGCCGATGGCGGTACCAGCTTTCGCCTCTGGGGGCCAGCCGCGCGGCAGGTCGAGCTGCTCTGGAGCACAAGCGCAGGAGGCCCTGAGGTGCCGCTTGGGATGCACCGCTGTGACGACGGCTGGCACCGGCTCGAGCTCGCCGAGGCAAAGGTCGGTGATCGCTATCGCTTCCGGATCGACGGCGGCTTGTCGGTTCCCGACCCGGCCTCGCGTTTCCAGCCCGACGACGTCCATGGCCCTAGCCAGATCATCGATCCACAGGGCTTCGACTGGGGTACAACCGAATCGTCCTGGCGCGGCCGACCTTGGCACCAGGCGGTGATCTATGAGCTGCACGTCGGCGCCTTCAGTGCCAGCGGTGACTACGCCGGTATCGAGCAATGCCTCGACCATCTACTCGAGCTGGGTGTCACGGCGATCGAGCTCATGCCGCTGGCGGACTTCCCGGGCCAGCGCAACTGGGGCTATGACGGCGCCCTGCTCTACGCACCCGACGCCAGCTATGGCCCACCCGAGGATCTGAAACGGCTGATCCGTACC
>NZ_JBUDPI010000175.1:0-7471 GCF_054919635.1 Halochromatium sp.
GTCATGCTGAGGCCCTGTTCTGCGAACGGTGTCAACAGCCGATGCAGGCCACCGGCCTCATTGCGACAAGACAAGAGCATACTGGTCTTGTCATGCCCGCTAGGCGGCGAATCCTCGGGCCCGATCACAAGGAAGCGCGTGGTATTGCCCGGCTCATCCTCGATGCGCTGGGCGAGCACCCCTAGCTCGTAGAGCTCAGCGGCCGCCTCACTCGCCACCGCCGCCGCATCATCAGCGGCCGCCGCCAGTTTTGCGGCATCGGCATTGGTGCTGACGGCTACCCGCTCCGCATTCGGCAGATAACGATCCAGCCAACCACGGCATTGGGCGAGCGATTGCTGGTGCGAATACACTCGCTGCACGGTGCTGAGATCCTGCGCCTTCGACAGCAGATGATGATGGATGCGCAGGGTGACCTCGCCAGCGATCAGCAGTGGCGAGCGCATGAACATATCCAGGGTATGGTTCACCACCCCTTCGGTCGAGTTCTCAACCGGAACCACCCCATAGTCGCAGGCACCCGCCTCCACCTCGCGGAAGATGTCGCCGATCGCCCCGAACGGCTGGGCCTGAACCGAATGGCCAAAATGCTTGAGCGCAGCGGCTTGGGTGAAGGTGCCTTCAGGCCCGAGATAACCGACCTTGAGCGGCTTCTCCAGCGCCAGACAGGCCGACATGATCTCGCGAAACAGACGCGCGATCTCCTCGCCGCCGAGCGGCCCTGGGTTCTCTGCCTTGATACGACGCAGGATCTCGGCTTCGCGCTCCGGACGGTAATACTTGACCGATTCGCCGTGGGCATCCTTGATCTTAGCGACATCCTGCGCACAGGTGGCGCGCTCGGAGATCAGCCGCAACAGATCGGCATCGATCGCATTGATCCGCTCGCGCACCTGTTGGAGCTGATCGTCGCTGGTCATGAGCGCCGGCAGGGCTTGCTGGTCAAGGGAAACTCCGCTCAAGGGCCTTGGTTGGCGAGGCGCTTAACCTTGCGTCGGATCGGGCAGGCTACGCACCGAGAGCACACCATCGATGCGCGCAATCCGCTGCAGGGTCTCTTCCGGCGAGGGCTTGTCGATATCGATCAAGGTCACCGCCAGGTCGTCGCGCGAGCGATTCAGCATATCGATGATGTTCAAGCCATCCTCGGCGAGATCGGTCGAGATCTGTCCGAGCATGTTTGGGACGTTGCGATTGACGACCGCCATGCGATGGCCACCATTGCGCGGCAGATAGATCTCGGGAAAATTGACCGAATTGCTGACGTTGCCGTCCTCAAGATAGGCGCGCACCTCTTCGGCGACCATCACCGCAGAGTTCTCCTCGGCCTCGCAGGTGGAAGCACCAAGATGGGGCAAGACGACCACGCGCGGATGCCCCTTCAACAGGTTGCTGGGAAAATCACAGACATAGGCGTAAAGCTTCCCGCTATCGAGTGCCGTCACTGCCGCATCGTCATCAACGATGCCATCGCGCGAAAAATTGAGCAGCACCGTGCCGTCACGCATGCTTTGGATGCGCTCGGCGTTGATCATGTGACGGGTCTTGTCGGTCAGTGGAACGTGGAAGCTGATGAAATCAGAGCGCGAGACCAGATCATCGATCGACAGCGCCGCCTCGACGTCTGCCTCCAACTTCCAAGCGCTGCGCACGGTGATGCTGGGATCATAGCCAACGACCTTCATCCCCAGCGCACGCGCCGCATTGGCGACCAAGACACCGATTGCCCCTAGCCCGATTACGCCCAGGGTCCGACCTGGCAGCTCAAAGCCAACGAACTGCTTCTTGCCGGCCTCGACCGCCTTGCCGATCACGGCATCATCGCCCTCGAGCTCGCGCGCGAATTGCCAGCCTTGCGCAATGTGCCGCGCAGCTAGGAGCATGCCGGCGAGCACCAGCTCCTTGACGGCGTTCGCGTTAGCACCCGGCGCGTTGAACACGGCAATGCCGCGCTCGGTCATCGCCTGCACCGGGATGTTGTTCACGCCGGCGCCAGCGCGGCCAATCGCCTTCACGCTATCGGGGACCGGAAGGTCATGCATCTTTGCCGAGCGCACCAGGATCGCATCGGGATGGCTAAGCTCGGAAGCGATCTCATACTGCTCGCGCGGCAACCGATTGAGACCTGCCACCGAGATGTTGTTCAGCGTCTGAATCTTGTACATCCCGATCACCCATTAGTGCGCTCAAACTCAGCCATGAACGCGATCAACGCATCGACACCCGCTTCTGGCATCGCATTGTAGATGCTTGCACGCATGCCACCGACCGAGCGATGCCCTTTGAGTGTCAGCAGACCAGCGTCCTTGGCCCCGGCCAGGAAGTCCGCGTCGAGCCCAGGATCAGCCAGCGTAAATGGGACATTCATCCAGGAGCGTGACGCCGGCTCTACCGGGTTGGCGTAAAAGCTTGAGCCATCGATCGCGGCATAGAGCTTCTCGGCCTTGCGACGATTGATCGTACCCATCGCCTCGAGTCCGCCGAGGTCCTTCAACCATTGGAAGACCAGTCCAGCCAAATACCAGGCATAGGTCGGAGGCGTGTTGTACATCGATCCGCTGTCGGCGTGAATCCGATAGTCGAACATGGTCGGCGTCCCGGTATGCGGCTCACCGATCAGATCCTCGCGCAGGATCACGATTGTCAACCCGGCCGGGCCGATATTCTTCTGCGCGCCGGCGTAGATCACCCCATAGCGTGAGACATCGACCGGTCGCGACAACAGCGTCGACGACATGTCCGCGACCAACGGCGCCCGCGACTCAGGGACGTAAGGGAACTCGACGCCCTCGATGGTCTCATTCGGCGTGTAGTGCAGATAGGCCGCATCGTCGGAGAGCATCAGCTCGTCCTGTTTCGGCGCCCGTACGAAGCGCTCGGGCTGGGTGCTAGCGGCGATATGCACCGCGCAGAACCGATGCGCCTCGGCGATGGCCTTCTTCGACCAGCTGCCGGTATTCAAATAGTCGGCCTTAGCCGCCGCGACGGCCAGATTCAGCGGGACCATCGCAAACTGGCTCGACGCACCGCCCTGGAGGAACAAGACGCGGTAGCCGTCCGGTATCGCTAGCAGCTCGCGCAGATCCTGCTCGGCTTGCTCGGCGATACTCATAAACTCCTTGCCACGGTGACTCATCTCGGCCACGCACATGCCGCTGCCATTCCAGTCCAGCATCTCTTCCTGGGCTTGGCGGAGCACGGGCTCTGGCAGCATTGCCGGGCCGGCGCTGAAGTTATAGGGTCGAGACATCAGCGGTACCTTCTTCTGGCTTCTAGTTTCAATCGGGTTGGATACGGAGGCGACTCAGTCGGCATCGCCCTCTTCGCCGGCGCCATCCGCGGAGGGGTCTTCGCGAGGCTGCCCATCGGCTGGCGAGGCGCTGTCATCGAGGCCGACCTCATCCTCATCGCCATTGAGCGCAATGATCCGCTCGATGCCCGCGAGGCGTTGATTCTCGCCCAGATTGATGAGCTTCACGCCCCAGGTGTTGCGGCTCAGGATGGAGATATCATCAACGCCAGTGCGCACCAGGGTGCCTGATTCGGTGATCAGCATGATCTCATCACCGGGTCGGACCAGTACAGCACCCACCTGCTCGACATTGCGCTCGCCGATGCGCATCGAGATCACGCCCTTGGTGCCGCGTCCCTTGGTCGGGAACTCCTCAACCGGGGTGCGTTTACCCTGACCGTTCGCGCCGACCGTCAGCACCGTGCCAGGCTCGGCCACCAGCAGCGAGATCACGCGCTGGTCTTCCCCAAGCGAGATACCGCGCACGCCATGGGCGGTTCGGCCCATCGAGCGCACCTCGGATTCATTGAAGCGCACCGCCTTACCCGCCGAGCTGAACAGCATCATGTCCTGACGACCGTCTGTCACCGCGACGCCAATCAGATACTCGTCCTCATGCAGATCGATGGCAATGATGCCGCGCGCCAGGGGCCGCGAGAACTCAGCAAGCGGCGTCTTCTTGACGGTCCCCTTACTGGTGGCCATGAAGACAAAGCTGCCCTCCTCGTACTCGCGCACCGGCAGGGTCGCATTGATGCGCTCGTCCTTCTCCAGCGGCAGCAGGTTGACGATGGGGCGGCCACGGCCGCCGTAGCTGGCCTGCGGGAGCTCGTAGACCTTGAGCCAGTAGACCTTGCCGTGGCTCGAGAAGCAGAGCACGGTGTCGTGTGAGTTGGCGACGAACAACCGATCGATGAAGTCCTCATCCTTGGTCTTGGTCGCGCTGCGGCCCTTGCCACCGCGGCGTTGCGCCTGATACTCAGAGATCGGCTGCGCCTTGACATAGCCGGCGTGCGAGAGCGTGACCACCACGTCCTCGGGTGCGATCAGGTCCAGCAGCGAGATATCGGCCTGGTCCTCGACGATCTCGGTTCGGCGTTGATCCGCGTATTGATCGCGAATCGCCGTTAACTCATCACGAATGACCTGCATCAGACGGTCCGGATCGCGCAGAATCGCGAGCAGATCAGCGATCTTGTCGAGGATATCCTCGAACTCCTTGATGATCTTGTCTTGCTCGAGCCCGGTCAGACGCTGCAGCTGCAGGTCCAGGATCGCTCGCGCCTGGCGCTCGCTAAGCCGATAGAGCCCATCCTCGCGCAGCCCGAAGCCGGCCTCGAGATCATCCGGCCGGGTCTCCGCAGCGCCAGCCCGCTCGAGCATCCCGGCCACAGCCCCAGCGGCCCAATCGCGGGCCATCAGCCCCTCGCGAGCATCGGCCGGGCTCGCCGAGGCCTTGATCAGCGCGATGACCTCATCGATGTTGGCGAGCGCGACCGTATAGCCTTCCAGGAGATGGGCGCGATCACGCGCCTTGCGTAGCTCGTAGATGGTCCGACGGGTGACGACATCCCGGCGATGGCGCAGGAAATACTCGAGCAGCTGCTTCAGATTCAGCGTACGCGGCTGACCGTCGACCAGGGCGACCATATTGATGCCGAACACGGTCTGCATCTGGGTATGCTGATAGAGATTGTTCAGCACCACGTCCGGGTAATGATCGCGCTTGACCTCGATCACTACCCGCATGCCGTCCTTGTCCGACTCGTCGCGCAGCTCGGCGATGCCCTCGAGCTTCTTCTCGCGCACCAGCTCGGCCATCTTCTCGAGCATGCGCGCCTTGTTGACCTGATACGGCAGCTCGGTGACGACAATCGCCTCGCGCTTGCTGCGCTTCTCGGTCTCTTGATGCGAGCGCGCACGCAGCCGGATGCGCCCGCGGCCAGTCCGGTAGGCCTCGCGGATGCCGCGAATGCCGTTGATGATCGCCGCGGTGGGGAAGTCAGGACCCGGCACAATCTCCATCAATCGCTCGATCTCGACGAACGGATCATCGATGATGGCGAGACAGGCATCGATGATCTCGCCAAGATTGTGCGGCGGGATATTGGTCGCCATCCCAACCGCAATACCCGCAGCGCCATTGACCAGCAGATTCGGAAAGCGCGCTGGTAGGACCGTTGGCTCATGCTCGGACTCGTCATAGTTCGGGATGAAATCGACCGTCTCCTTGTCAAGATCGTCGAGCAGCGAGTGCGCAATACGCGCCATGCGCACCTCGGTGTAGCGCATCGCCGCTGGTGAATCGCCATCGACGGAGCCGAAGTTGCCTTGGCCATCGACCAGCATGTGACGCATCGAGAACGGCTGCGCCATGCGCACGATGGTGTCATAGACCGCGGTGTCACCATGTGGGTGATACTTACCGATGACATCACCGACCACACGGGCCGACTTCTTGTAGGGCTTGTTCCAGTCGTTACCCAGCACGTGCATTGCAAACAGCACGCGCCGATGCACCGGCTTGAGGCCATCGCGCACATCCGGTAGCGCCCGCCCGACGATGACGCTCATCGCGTAGTCGAGGTAGGACTGGCGCATCTCGTCTTCGAGATTGACCGGGAGGATCTCTTTGGCGAAATCGGCCATCGCTCTGTGTAGACTTCCTGGGACGGGGGTGGTTAAGGCGCTTGGCGAGGAGCAGTTAGGTCGCACCGGTCACCGAGCGAAAGGCAAAGAACCAGGCCTCGATCGGACCAGCCGATGGCTGGACGGCAAGATCAAGCGGGCCGGCATGCGGCCCTATGCGGTCATCGGTGCGGTCATCAGGGCCGCGATCAGTAAAAGCCCATTATCATACCACCGAGAGCCCTTCAGCATCAGGCTCAGCGGCCTGTTTCACCAAGCGCGACACCGAATGTGGGCTAAGCGCGCCCTCCCTCTGCATGCAAGGCAGCATGGATCTGGCGCGCCAAGTCTTGGCTGATGCCCTCAACGCGGGCGATCTCCTCCGGCGCCGCGCGGACTAGCCCGCGCAGCCCACCAAAGGCGCGGAGCAGATTCTGGCGACGCTTTGGACCAACACCAGGGATGCCCTCGAGGGTCGAGGTTTTGCGCGCCTTATCGCGCCGCTGCCGATGTCCAGTGATCGCAAACCGGTGCGCTTCGTCGCGGATCTGCTGCACCAGATGCAAGGGCGGCGAATCAGCACCAGCGATGATGGGCGCCCCGGGAGCAGCCGACTCCCCTGCCCGCCCCCCAGCGCACTCCCCAGGCCGATCACCAGCCCGATCCACAAGCCGGTCCCCAATCAGACCCTCTGCGAGCCACAATTGCTCGGCGCCTGCCTTTCGATCCGGTCCCTTGGAGACAGCAACAAGTCGCACGCCGTCGATTCCAAGCTCATCGAGCACGCTAGCGACCGCGCTGAGCTGGCCCTTGCCGCCATCGATGAACAGCAGATCGGGCAGCGGCACCTCGCCCGACTGCACCCGCCGGTAACGGCGCAGCAGTGCCTGCTCCATCGCCGCATAATCATCACCCGGGGTAATGCCCTCGATATTGAAACGCCGATAGTCCGATTTGCGCGGTCCCTCGTCATCAAAGACGACACAGGAGGCAACCGTCAGCTCACCACGGGTGTGGCTGATATCGAAACATTCCATGCGCCGCGGTAGGTCGTCGAGGTCGAGCAGATCGCGCAGCGCCTCGAGCCGACGGGCGTAACCGGCGCGGCTACCAAGCCGTGCCTTGAGGGCCAGGTCGGCATTATGGACCGCCATCTCGACCCAGCGCGCACGCTCGCCGCGCAGCCGGTGCTTCAGCGCCACTCGCCGACCCGCCCGCTCGCTGAGCGCCGTGGTGAGAAACTCGGACTCATCGGGCTCTGCGTTCAGCAGCACCTCGGGCGGGATCTCCTTGTCGACGTAGAACTGCGCCAGGAAGCCCGAGAGCACCGCAGCCTGGTCAGCGTCCTCAGGCACCTGCGGGAAGAAGGCCTTGTTGCCGAGGTTACGCCCAGCGCGGATGAAGAAGACCTGCACACAGACCGTCCCCGCCTCTTCAACCGCAGCGATGATGTCGACATCGCCGCCTTCGCCAGTGACATACTGACGCTGTTGGATGCGCCGCAAGGTCGCGATCTGATCGCGCAGCAGGGCCGCACGCTCGAACGCTAGC
>NZ_JBUDPI010000176.1:0-7462 GCF_054919635.1 Halochromatium sp.
GTGGTGACGACTGCACCGTCGATATCGACCTCGACGAACGGATGGATCGACCATGAGAGCGAGCCCTTAGGCCCCTTCACGGTGATATCCCGACCCGTCATCTGGACGTTGACACCCTTTGGCACCTGGACGGGCGCCTTACCTATTCTGGACATGACAACCTCCCTCAGGCGACGTAAGCCAGGATCTCGCCACCGTGCCCGGCCTTGCGCGCAGCACGATCGGACATCAGGCCCTGCGAGGTCGATACGATAACGACGCCGAGTCCACCCCAGACGTTGGGCAGCTCGTCCTTACCACGATAGATGCGCAAGCCCGGGCGCGAGACACGCTTCAGGTACTCGATGACCGGCTTACCACGATAGTATTTCAACTTGAGAACCAGCTGCGGACGACCCTTATCGTCATCCTCACTGGACACGTCGGCGATATAGCCCTCATCTCGAAGCAGATTGGCAATGGCCAGCTTCTTCTTCGAGATCGGCATCGAGATCGTGATCTTGCCGCGTGCTTGGCCGTTGCGGATGCGCGTCAGCATATCCGCAATGGGATCAGTCATACTCATTGGCTTACTCCGGGGTCAGGCCGCTTCTCAGAGCGCGATACCCTCTAGGGTTTCTCGATCTTGCCCGTCTCGAGACGGCAAGGTGACCGGAAGGTCGTCCGGTCAGGTTCCTTGGTATCCGTTGGCGGCCTACCAGCTGGCCTTGACCACGCCGGGCACATCGCCACGCATTACAGCCTCACGGAGCTTGTTGCGGCCGAGGCCGAACTTGCGATAGACCGCGTGCGGACGCCCACTCACACGGCAGCGACGCTGAATCCGTGATGGGCTGGCATCGCGAGGCAGCTTTTGAAGCGCCACCACCGCGGCCTCAACCTGCTCCGGATCGGCACTCCGATCATTGATGACAGCCTTCAATTGCGCACGCCGCTCGGCGTAGCGCTGTGCGATCTGTGCACGCTTCTGGTCGCGCGCGATCATGCTCTTTTTCGCCAACCTTGCCTCCGTAAATTAGGAACGAAACGGGAACTGGAAGGCCTCGAGCAGTGCGCGTCCTTCCTCATCGGTGCGAGCTGTCGTCGTGATGACCACATCAAGGCCGCGTACCGAGTCGATCTTGTCGTAGTCGATCTCTGGGAAGATGATCTGCTCACGAACACCAAGCGAATAATTGCCACGGCCATCGAAGGCCTTCGGGCTGAGCCCGCGGAAGTCACGGACGCGAGGCATCGCGACATTGATCAGCCGATCCAAGAACTCGTACATCCGCTCGCGGCGCAAGGTCACCTTGCAGCCCACTGGCCAGCCTTCGCGAATCTTGAATCCAGCAACCGACTTGCGTGCATTGGTGACGACCGGCTTTTGACCAGCGATCTTGGTCAGATCGCCAACCGCAAAGTCCATCACTTTTTTATCGGTGACGGCTTCACCGACACCCATATTCAGTGTGATCTTCGTCAGCCGCGGTACCTGCATCACGCTCTTGTAGCCAAAGCGCTCGCGCAGCTCGCCGACATACTTCTCGTTATAGAGTGTCTGCAACCTAGACATAGCCTTACCCAAGATCCACTTGTTCGCCGTCAGACTTGAAGATCCGGACCTTCTTGCCGTCCTCGAGCGTCTTGAAGCCGACTCGGTCCGCCCGACCGAGGGTCGGATTGTAGACACCCACGTTGGAACGATGCAGCGGCATCTCCTTATCGACGATCCCGCCCGGAATGCCCTTTTGCGGATTCGGCTTCTGGTGCTTCTTCGCCATGTTGACGTTTTCGACCACGACCCGGTCAGCGTCCATCTTAAGCACGGTCCCGCGCTTGCCTTTATCCTTACCGGCGATGACCATCACGTCATCGCCTACCTTAATCTTGTTCATGGTTAGAGAACCTCGGGCGCCAGCGAGATGATCTTCATGAAGCGCTCACCACGGAGCTCGCGCGTGACCGGTCCAAAGATACGGGTGCCGATCGGCTGGAGCTGGTTATTGAGCAGCACCGCCGCATTGCCATCAAAGCGGATGCGTGAGCCGTCTGGACGACGCACACCCTGGCGCGTGCGCACCACCACCGCATTGAAGACATCGCCTTTCTTGACCTTGCCGCGCGGGATCGCGTCCTTGACGGTAACCTTGACGACATCGCCAATACCGGCGTAACGCCGATGCGAGCCACCCAGCACCTTGATGCACTGCACCGAGCGCGCCCCGCTGTTGTCGGCCACGCTGAGGCGGGTTTGCATTTGAATCATTGTATGAACCTACCTTTGCAACTGCTAAGCGGAGGCCGACCTAAGCCTGGTCTGCACGTCCGGAGCGAGAGTCGATCCGCAAGGACCTCGTTTAGCGCGCGCGCTCCACGACCTCGACCAACCGCCAGCTCTTGGTTTTCGATAGGGGCCGGCACTGCTCGACGCGCACCCAGTCGCCCTTATTGCACTCGTTTGCATCATCGTGCGCGTGGACCTTGGTCGAGCGCCGCATGAATTTGCCATAGAGCGGATGTTTGACGCGGCGCTCGATGACGACGGTGATCGTCTTGTCCATCGCGTTACTGATCACCTGGCCGGTGAGCACACGGTTACTTTCGTTCTTCTCACTCATTGAACGGTCCCCGCCGCCACCTTGGTTTGCCCAGTCGTCTGCTCAGTCATCAGGGTCTTGATCCGCGAGATATCACGGCGCACAGCCTTGACCTGCGAGGGCCGCGAGAGCTGCCCCGTGCGCTGCTGCATCCGCAGGTTGAACTGCTCCTTGAGCAATTCGTGCAAGCGTTTCTCGAGCTCAGCAGCACCGAGAGCGCGTAGTTCTTGAGCCTTCATCAGAGCACCGTCCTCTTCTCGAATCGCGTCTGTACCGGCAGCTTGGCGGCAGCGAGCTGAAAGGCATCGCGCGCCAGCTCTTCGGAGACACCCTCAATCTCGTAGAGCATCCGTCCGGGCTGGATCAGGGCGACCCAGTACTCGACGTTACCCTTACCCTTACCCATACGAACCTCGAGCGGTTTCTTCGAGATCGGTTTGTCCGGGAAGACGCGAATCCAGAGCTTGCCGCCGCGCTTGACCTTGCGGGTGATCGCACGTCGGGCCGCCTCGATCTGACGCGCGGTCAACCGCCCGCGACCGACCGCCTTCAGCCCGAACTCACCGAACGAAACGTCACTACCGCTCTGCGCAAGCCCGCGATTGCGGCCTTTGTGCTGCTTTCGAAACTTTGTACGCTTTGGTTGCAGCATGGCTCAACCCTTCTTCTCGGTCTTGTCTTTGACACCGGCGCCGGGGAAATCCCCAAGGACCTCGCCACGGAAGACCCAGACCTTCACACCCAGGATGCCGTAGGTGGTCCGTGCTTCGGCGAAGCCATAATCGATATCAGCACGCAGCGTGTGCAACGGTACCCGGCCTTCGCGGTACCATTCCGAGCGGGCGATCTCGGCGCCATTCAGGCGGCCAGCGATATTCACCCGCACGCCACCGGCACCGGCCCGCATGGTGCCCTGCACCGCGCGTTTCATGGCGCGCCGGAACATGATGCGCCGCTCGAGCTGCTGGGCGATGCCTTCGGCAACCAGCTGTGCGTCGAGCTCGGGCTTACGGATCTCCTCGATGCTGATGTGGACCGGAATACCCATCCGCTCCGAGACCTCGGCGCGCAGCTTGTCGATGTCGCCGCCCTTCTTGCCGATCACCACGCCTGGGCGCGCTGTGTGAACCGTGATGTGCGCATTTCGCGCCGGACGGTTGATCTGGATGCGGCTGACCGACGCATTCGCGAGCTTCTTCTTCAAGAAGTCCCGCACCTCCAGATCGTTATTCAGCAGATCAGGGAAGTCCTTCGAGCTCGCATACCAGGTCGAATTCCAATCCTTGACGATACCGAGCCGAATACCAATTGGATGTACTTTCTGTCCCATGCCTCAACCCCGACCGTCGCGTTCTGCTACCCGGACACTAATGTGGCTGGTGCGTTTCAAGATCCGCGACGCTCGACCCTTGGCCCGAGCGCGCAGGCGCTTCATTGTCGGCCCCTCGCCCACCTGCACCTCGACGACGTGCAGCTGGTCAATATCGGCACCGGCGTTGTTTTCTGCATTGGCGATCGCCGACTCCAGCAGCTTGCGCAGCATGCGCGCTCCCTTCTTGGTGCTGAACGCCAGGTCATTGAGCGCTCGCTCAACGTGCTGCCCGCGGATCTGGTCTGCGACCAGCCGCGCCTTCTGCGCAGAGATGCGTGCGTACTTCAGTGTCGCTGCTGCTTGCATGCCAATTCCCCTAGCGCTTCTTGGCTTTGCGGTCCGCGGCATGGCCACGGAAGGTCCGGGTCAGCGCGAATTCGCCGAGCTTATGGCCGATCATGTTCTCATTGATCAATACCGGCACGTGCTGGCGGCCGTTATAGACGGCGATGGTCAAGCCGACCATCTCCGGCAAAATCATCGAGCGGCGCGACCAGGTCTTGATCGGCCGTTTACTGTTTTGGGCCACCGCATCCTCGACCTTCTTGGCCAAGTGATGATCGATGAACGGCCCCTTGCGGATCGAACGTGCCACGTGATCGCTCCTCGCGTTGTCTTACTTGCGCCGACGACGACGTACGATCATGCCGTCCGTACGCTTGTTGTTTCGAGTCTTATGGCCCTTGGTAGGAACACCCCAGGGGCTCACCGGATGACGTCCACCCGAGGTCCGGCCCTCACCACCACCATGCGGATGGTCGACCGGGTTCATCACGACACCGCGCACGGTCGGACGCACACCACGCCAACGGGTCGCACCCGCCTTACCAAGCTTGCGCAGGCTGTGCTCGCCGTTGCCGACCACGCCAATGACGGCGCGACAGTCGGCGTGCACCTTGCGCATCTCACCCGAGCGCAACCGCAGGGTCGCGTAGTCGCCTTCACGAGCGACGAGCTGCACCGACGCGCCGGCCGCGCGGGCCACCTGCGCACCTTTGCCGGGGCGCATCTCGATGCAATGCACCTCGGTGCCCACCGGGATGTTGCGCAGTGGCAAGCAATTTCCAGCGGCGATTGGTGCCGTCTCGCCAGCGATGACCGAGGCCCCCTGTACCAGGCCTTTCGGCGCGATGATGTAGGCGCGCTCACCGTCGGCGTACTTGAGCAAGGCGATATTGGCGCTGCGATTCGGGTCATATTCGATCCGCTCCACAGTCGCAGGCACACCCTGCTTGCGGCGCTTAAAATCGATGATGCGATAGCGCTGCTTGTGACCGCCACCACGGTGGCGCACCGAGATCCGGCCTTGGTTATTGCGCCCGCCGGTCTTCGACTTCTTCGAGACCAAGGCCTCATGGGGAGCGCCTTTGTGCAGCCCGGCCCCGGTGATCTTGACGACGAAGCGCCGGCCCGGCGATGTCGGATTTGTCTTAACGATAGCCATTGTCTGTTATCCGTGTCGTTGTGGGCCTTGACCGGCGGACTTCCGCTGAAGCATGGCGCGTTACGCGGCACCTATACCGCCTATTCGGCATTGCCCCTCGGGCACCGCTGATCAGGCACCGCCCCCAAAGTCGATATCATTTCCTGGCGCGAGGCGCACATAAGCCTTACGCCAGCCTGGCCGTTTGCCGAGCCGGGCGCCGAAGCGTTTCGCTTTACCTTTGACGTTCAGCACCTGAACCGAGTCCACCTTGACCTCGAACAGCAGCTCAACCGCCTGACCGATCTCGCGCTTGGTCGCCGTCGGCTCGACCCGGAATGCGTACTGCGCCGATTGATCAGCCGCCCGCGCCGCCTTCTCGGAGATGAGCGGCCCCAGCAAGACCTTCATGAGCCGCTCTTGATTGACACCCGCATTCATGACAAACGCTCCTCCAAACGGCGCAGCCCAGCCTCAGTGATGAGCACCTGCTCTGCAGCGACCAGGCTCACCGGATCGACGCCCGAGGCTGTATCGACCCAGACGCCGGGCAGATTGCGCGCGCCCAACGCCAGATTCTCATCGACCTCGTCGACCAGCACCAAGGCGCGCTCCAGGCCAAGCTCGGCCAGCTTCGCCAACACGGCCTTGGTCTTCGGGGTCTCAATCTTGAGCTCGGAGACGACGACCAGGCGATCAGCGCGGACCAGCTCGGAGAGGATCGAGCGAAGTGCGCCCCGATACATCTTGCGGTTGACCTTTTGGTCATAGCTACGCGGCTGCGCTGCAAAGGTCACGCCGCCGGTACGCCACAGCGGGCTGCGACTCGTACCAGCACGTGCACGACCGGTCCCCTTTTGCCGGTATGGCTTCGAGCCACCACCGCTCACAGCAGCGCGGTTCTTTTGCGCCTTGGTCCCGGCGCGTGCACCGGCCATATAGGCGGTCACCACCTGGTGCACCAGGCCCGGCTTATAGTCGGCGCCGAACACCAGGTCAGCGACCTGGACCGAGGACGACTCGGCGTTGCGAATAGCCAGCTCCATGATTAACCCTTTCGATTCTTCTGTTTCACCGAGGGCACCACCACCAGGCGACCACCAGCAGGTCCAGGCACGCCACCGCGGATCAGCAACAGGTTGCGATCGGTGTCGACGCGAACGACCTCGAGATTCTGTTGGCAACGGTTCACGTTGCCCATCTGTCCGGCCATCTTCTTGCCCTTCAGCACGCGCCCAGGGGTCTGGCACTGGCCGATCGAGCCAGGGGCCCGATGCGATAGCGAGTTGCCGTGGGTGCTGTCCTGGCCGCGGAAGTGATGGCGACGAATGGTGCCGGTAAAGCCACGTCCCTTGGTCACACCGCGCACATCAACCTTCTGGCCGGCTTCAAACAGGGAGACGTTGAGCTCGCTACCATCGGTGAGCTCTTCACCTTCGCCGGCCTCGAGACGGAACTCGCGGAGCGTGACGCCGGGCTCGACACCAGCCTTCGCGAAGTGGCCCGCCAGCGGCTGGGTCACACGTGACTTACGGCGACGCCCGGTGGTCACCTGAAGCGCGCGATAACCGTCCCGCTCCTCGGTCTTCGCCTGGGTCACGTGGTTGGGCTGCACCTCGATAACAGTGACCGGAATAGACTGTCCGTCGTCACCGAAGATGCGGGTCATGCCGGCTTTGCGGCCGATCACACCAATGGCCATCGTCTTAACCTCAGCTCAGTTTGATCTGTACGTCGACGCCGGCAGCCAGGTCGAGCTTCATCAGGGCGTCGACCGTCTTATCGGTCGGATCGACGATGTCCATCAGCCGCTTATGGGTGCGGAGCTCGTACTGATCGCGCGCGTCCTTATTGACGTGCGGCGAGATCAGCACGGTGTAGCGCTCATGACGCGACGGCAGCGGCACTGGGCCGCGCACCTGGGCGCCCGTGCGCTTCGCCGTATCGACGATCTCGCGTGCGGACTGATCGATCAGTCGATGATCGAACGCCTTAAGTCGAATGCGTATGCGTTGGCTTGCCATGCCCATTACTCAATGATCTTCGCGACGACGCCGGCGCCGACGGTACGGCCACCTTCGCGCACTG
>NZ_JBUDPI010000177.1:0-7448 GCF_054919635.1 Halochromatium sp.
AGCCTCCAAGGACGGATTCACGGCGTCCCCCGGCGGCCGCTACCCGGCGCCGGCACAAACCTCCGATTAGGCAATCGCACCCAGGCCATTCAGCCCTCAAGAGACCCTAACAGGACGCTCTGATTGCTCGAGCCAGCAACCCACAGGCAGCCCACAAGCACCCCACACGCACCCAAGTCACCATCGACGATGCACAGTAACCGACCCAATCTCGTCCTCCTCCACGGCTGGGGCATGAACAACGGCGTCTGGGACGCCCTCCCGAGAACGCTGACCGAACGCTTCGATCTCCACCCCATCGAGCTCCCCGGCCACGGCCATGCGCCCTTCGAGCCGAGCTGGCGCGACCTCCCAGACTGCCTCCCAGACTGGGCCGACGCCGTGCTCGCCCAAGCCCCCGACCAGGCCATCTGGCTCGGCTGGTCGCTCGGCGCCCTGGTCGCCCTACAAGCCGCTATCCACAGTCGCACGCCGAGTCGGCCGCTTGGTCCGGGACAGCATGCGCCGCTAGACGACGCGCCAAACAACCGCTTCTCAGCAAGGGCCAGCGCACGGTCGAGCCAGGCACCAGCCCCTAGCCGTAGCCGCTCATCAGATCAAGGCCAGTCACGCAACAACAGCCTGTCTACATCGGGCGCTCCGACATCGAGCCGCGCTCAGGCAAGAAGCAGCCGGAAAACGAGCCGTATCAGCGCACTGATCCTCGTCACCGCCAACCCTCGCTTCGTCCAATCCGCTGATTGGCAAGCCGCCATGCCAGCGACCATCTTCGATGGCTTCCACAGCTCGCTGATCGATGATCCAACCGCAACCCTGGAGCGCTTCCTCTCGCTCCAAGTCCGCGGCAGTGAAGGCGCTCGCGAGACCCTCAGACACCTGCGGGCTGGCATCGCCGAGCGCCCGCAACCTCGGCCGGAGGCCCTGCAGATCGGGTTAGATCTCCTGCGCGAAGAGGATCTCCGCCCACGCCTCGCCGACATCCAGCAACCCGCGCTCTGGCTGTTCGGCGAGCGCGATACCCTAGTACCCGCCGCTGTCGCCGAGCGTATTGAGCTACTGATGCCCAGCGCCCAATGTCGCAGCATCCCGGGTGCTGCCCACGCGCCGCTGCTCTCGCATGGTGAGCAGGCTGCAAAGGCCATCTCCGACTTTCTTCTAGGGGCTTCAGCATGAGCATGAGTCCAATCGACAAACGCGCCGCTCGCCGCGCCTTCGAGCGCGCTGCAGCCAGCTACGATGCCGCCGCCGTGCTGCAGCGCGAGATCGGCAACCGCATGCTCGAGCGGCTCGATTATGTGCGCCTCAAGCCCCAGACCATCCTCGACCTCGGCTGCGGCACTGGCCAGGGCATCGACCTGCTCGCCAAGCGCTGGCGCAAAGCAAAGAGCATCGCCCTCGACATCGCCGAGTCGATGCTGCAGCGCGCCCGCCGTCGCGGCACCTGGCTCAACCGACCCTGGCCGCTCTGTGCTGATCTCGAAGCCTTACCACTGGGCGATGCATCGGTCGATCTGGTCATCTCCAATGCCAGCCTGCAATGGGCCGGCGATCTGCCGCGCGCCTTTGCCGAGCTGCGCCGGGTGCTGCGTCCCGAGGGGCTGCTGATGTTCACCACCTTCGGCCCTGATACCCTGATCGAGCTGCGTCGTGCCTGGGCGAGTGCCGACGCCGACGCTGGCGGTGCCGGCCATGCCCATGTCAGCCCATTCCTCGACATGCACGACATCGGCGATGCCCTGATGCGCGCTGGCTTCGCTGATCCGGTGATGGACGCCGAGCGCATCACCATGACCTACGAAAACGTCCATGGCCTGATGCGCGATCTCAAGGCGATTGGTGGCCGCAACGCCCTGCAGGATCGTCCGCGGGCGATGACCGGGCGCCAGCGCCTAACGGCGATGGAGCTGGCCTATGAGCGCGAGCGACAAGACGGCCGGCTGCCCTCGACCTGGGAGGTGGTCTATGGCCAGGCCTGGATGCCCGCTGGGATCAAGACACCAGCCCAGCAACAGACCGCCGACGGAGTCGCCATTCCGCTCTCGGCAATCCCGCGGCGGGTGTCGCGATGAGCGCGAAGAGCAGCCGCGCCAAGTTAGGCTGTTCGAGCTTAGTCAGCTCGTTGCCCGCACCAGGAAATGGGAGCCTTGCGATCGATGCAAGCCGTGCGATGAGATCAACATGATGACTCAACAGCCTATTCATCGCCCCCTATCCGATTGGAGCCAGGGCTCGCGGCGGACCTCAGGGCAGGGGCTGTTCGTGACCGGCACCGATACCGAGGTTGGCAAGACCGAGGTCACGCTCGGGCTGATGGCGGCGCTGCAGCGGCGCGGCCATCGCGTGCTCGGGATGAAACCGGTTGCAGCCGGCTGCGCGGTCACAGCCGCTGGGCTGCGCAACGAGGATGCGCTGCGCATCCAGGCACAAAGCTCAGTGTCCAGCGACTACTCGACGATGAATCCATACGCCTTCGAGTCACCGATCGCACCGCACATCGCCGCTGCGCAGGCCGGAGTCGAGATCAGGCTCGCGCCAATCCAGACCGCGTATCAGAGCCTCGCCGCCCAAGCCGATTGGTTAGTGGTCGAAGGCGCGGGTGGCTGGTCGGTGCCGCTGGCTCCTGAGCTGATGCTTAGCGATCTCCCCAAGGCGTTGGAGCTGCCAGTGATCCTCGTCGTTGGTCTGCGTCTCGGCTGCCTGAATCACGCGTTACTGACAGCCGAGGCGATCCGGGCCTCCGGGCAGCACTTGGTCGGCTGGATCGCAAGCCAGGTCGATCCAGCGATGCTGGCTGCCGATGCGAATCTGGCCACACTGCGTGAGCGGTTAACGGCCCCCTGCCTGGGGGTCATCCCCTGGCTAAGCGTCCCGTCACCGCAGCACATCGCTGAGCTGTTGGACCTGGACCGCTGTGCCATCATCGGCACAGCACCTTAGCGCCGGCCATCCAGCATCTCGGCGGCATGCGCGCGCGTGGTGGTCGTGATCTCGGTGCCACCGAGCATGCGTGCGACCTCGTCGATACGCTGCTCGGCATCGAGCGGGCTGATCTCGGTAAAGGTCTGCGCGTCCTTGGCGTACTTCTTCACCCGCAGATGCTGGTGTGCCTGCGCTGCGACCTGGGCCAGATGGGTCACGCAGAGCACCTGTCGACGCTCGCCGAGCCGGCGTAGCAGGCGGCCGACGATCTCGGCGATACCGCCGCCGATGCCGACATCCACCTCGTCGAAGACCAGCGTCGGGATGCCGCCCAACTCAGCCGTGGCGACCTGAATGGCCAGGCTGATGCGCGAGAGCTCACCACCGGAAGCGACCTTGGCCAGCGGCTGCAGCGGCTGGCCGGGATTGGCGCTGACCAAGAAGGCGATGCTATCGAGCCCTTGGCTGCCGATCGCGTCAGCGCCGCCCTTGGTGACCTCGACCCGGAACTGGCCACCCGCCATGCCCAGCTCCTGCATCGCCGAGCTCACGGTCTCACTGAGCCTGATGGCCGCTTCAAGGCGTGAGGCGCTGAGCGCTTCGGCGCATTCGAGCAAGCGCTCGCGCGCTTGCGTGCGCTCGGCCGCGAGCGTATCCAGGGATTGGTCGGCCTGCTCCAGGCGTTCGAGTTCGGCATGGCGCTCAGCCGTGAAGTCGATCAACCGCTCCGGGGCCACGCGATACTTGCGCGCCAGATCATGGATCTGGCCGATACGCTGCTCGACGACACCCAGCCGGCTAGGGTCCATCTCCAGGCCGTCCAGATAGTGCCGCAGGTTAGCGGCGGCCTCTTCCAGCTGCACCGTGGCCCCGTCGATCAGCTCGCGGGTCTCGTCTAAGCGAGGATCGATTCCGCTCAGGCTGGCAAGCTCTGCACTGGCCTGGCCGAGCCCATCGCGCAGGGACTGCTCGCCCTCGTAAAGGCGCTCGACCAGCGTGGCCGTGGTCGCCTGCAACTGGCCTTGGTTCGCTAGCCGGCGCTGCTCAGCGTCGAGCTGCTCCAGCTCCTGCTCGCCGAGCGCCAGCGCATCGAGCTCCTCGAGCTGAAAACGCAGCAGTTCGAGGCGCTCTTGGCGCTCAGTGCGGGCCTCGTTGAGCGTCTTCCAGCGCTGATCGAGCTCCCGGTAGCGGCGATAACGCTCGGCCACCTGCGCGGTGAGCGATTGATGATCAGCGTAGGCATCGAGCAGAGTGCGCTGGGCCACCGTGCGCAGCAGCGATTGATGAGCGTGCTGGCCGTGGATATCCACGAGCAGCTCGCCGAGCTCGCGCAGCTGTGCACTGCTGGCAGCGCGGCCATTGATGAAGGCGCGCGCCCGGCCTTGGCGCACCAGCACGCGGCGGATCAGACAATCGTCGCCGTCGTTGAGCGCTTGCTCTGCTAGCCAGCTTTGGGCCGGTGGATTGTTGGCGACATCGAAGCCGGCGCTGATCTCAGCGCGCTCGCAGTCGCCACGGATCAGGCTCGCGTCGGCCTTGTCGCCCAGGACCAGCCCAAGGGCATCGATCAGGATCGACTTGCCCGCTCCGGTCTCCCCGGTGAGGGCGGTCATCCCTGATGCCAGCTCGAGCTCGAGACGACTGACGATGACCAGGTCTTGGACGGTAATCTCGGTCAGCACGGCGTATCGGAATGCGTATGTCCGCCCCAGCCGAGCTTAGCGCGCAGGATGCGGTAATGGTCATGGTCACGGGGGTGCAGCAGGCGCACGCGGCGGCGGCTGCGCTCGATCTGGATCACTCCAGCGTCCTCAAGCGGGAGATCGACCTGGCCGTCACAGGTCAGGCGTACCTGCTCTGGCTCCAGGTCGCAGATGCGAATCTCGATGCGGCTGCCACCCGGCACCACCAGCGGCCGATTGCTCAGGGTGTGCGGGCAGATCGGGACCAACAAGAGGGCATCGAGCCTTGGGTTCAGCAGCGGACCGCCACCAGAGAGGGCATAGGCGGTCGAGCCGGTTGGGGTCGCGACGATCAGTCCATCAGAGCGCTGGGCGTTGACAAACTGGCCATCGATATAGGTCTCGAACTCGATCATGCGCACCGAGTTCCATTTGTGCACCACCACATCATTGAGCGCGCGCTCCGGCGTCTCCTGGCCGCCGATGCGGGCGTCCAGTAGGATGCGCGTGTCGGCATCATAGGCGCCGCTGAGGATCTGCTCCAGCCGTGGCTCGATCTCATCCGGCAGGATATCGACCAGAAAGCCGAGACGGCCGAGGTTAATGCCGACCAAGGCGACGTCGTACTCCGCGAGCATGCGCGCGGCATGGAGAAAGGTGCCGTCACCACCGACCACGAGCACCAGGTCGCAGCGCTCGCCGAGGGTGTGGATACTCACACCATCAGAGCGCTCTAGCAGGGCTGCCGTCTGCTCTTCAAAATGCGTCTGCACACCCTGAGCGCCGAGCTGACGGACGGCGCGCGTCACCGTTGCGGCAACGCGCGCATCGACATGCTGTTTGGCGATGATGCCGACGTTCTGAAACCAGGCCATTGGTGGCAAGCGACCCTGAGCAGGCGAGAACAAGAGCGGAAGGCGGTGTTAGGCGTTGCTGAGCGCAGCGCCGCCAAGAGTAGCACCACGCATCGCCGAGGCCAATGCAGAGAGCCTTGACATCACTGGCCTAGCATCATAGATTGCAACCGTTAGCACTCCTTTGATGAGAGTGCTAACAACCTAAATTCTTGTCCGAGATCCGGTGGGTCTTGTTCAGCCTCAAGTGAGTGACATTCGCGTACCAATGGACTCTCGAGCCAGCGGCCGTTTTGCTGAGGGCCAAGTTAGCGAGCGAGCGCTGCACTTCCTCAAGGTGCTCGTCGAGCGCCATATCCGTGATGGGCAGCCGGTGGGCTCGCGCACGCTGGCGCGTGATACGGGCCTGGATCTGAGTCCGGCCACGGTGCGCAATGTCATGTCGGACCTCGAGGACCTCGGACTGGTGTCGTCGCCGCATACCTCGGCAGGCCGGGTGCCAACGGCGTCAGGTTATCGGTTGTTTATCGATAGCCTGCTAAAGGTGGCGCCGCTCACGGAGACCGATGTCTCGGTGCTGCGCGAGCAGTTTGCGCATACCACCGATACCGTCAACCTGATTCAGACGGCGTCTCGTGCGCTCTCTGGCGTTACCCATTTGGCCGGGCTCGTGATGGTGCCGCGGCATGAGCGTGAGGTGTTTCGCCAGATTGAGTTCGTGCAGCTCTCTGGCCGTCGGGTGTTGGCGATCTTGGTCACTGGCGACGGCGAGGTGCACAACCGCATCCTCGAGACCGAGCAGCCGTTGTCGGCCTCGCAGCTGGAGCAGGCATCAAACTACTTGACGCAGATGTTCAACGGCCGTGAGATGCATAGGGTCCGGCAACAGCTGATGGCCGATCTCAAGCGCACGCACGCGCACATGGACGAGCTGATGATGCGCGCGGTGATGATGGCGCAGCGCGTCATCGAGGCCGCTGAGCACAAGGATGACGTGATGATTGCCGGCCAGACCAATCTGATGGAGTTTACTGAGCTCTCGAGTCTAGAGAGGCTCAAGGCGTTGTTTGACGCCTTCACCGAAAAACGCCAGATCCTCGACCTGCTTGATCGTTGTATCGCGGCGGAAGGGGTCCAGATCTTCATCGGCGAAGAGTCTGGCTACGAATTGCTCGACGACTGTAGCGTGGTGACGGCCACCTACCGCGTCGAAGATCAGGTCTTGGGCGTGCTCGGCGTTATTGGGCCGACGCGCATGAACTACCAGCAGGTCATTCCGGTGGTTGACGTCACGGCAAAGCTGCTCGCGGCAGCCTTGCGTGGACGTTGACCCGCGACAACTCATCAATGATTCACGGCAGAGGCCAGAGGTGCGGATTGCCGGTTAGGCGCTGTACTCACAATGGCCCGGGGAGAGGTATGAGATGACAAAGGAGCAAGAAGCGCAGCAGCCCGCTACATCGGCGCACCAGGAAGGGCCGGAGTCCGTTGCCGGGGTTGACACTCAGGCCAGTGTCGACACCCAGGCCAGCGGCGAGCCATCCGCAGAGGCTCTTGGCGAAGACGGTGAGCGCTCGGAGCACCTCGAAGCGGCGGGGGCTCAGGCCAGCGATCCGCCAGCAGATGCTGAGCAGTCGTTTGAGCCCGCTCCGGAGGCCGGCCCTGAGTCCGAGCCCGAGTCCGACCCCGACCCCGACCCAGCTCAGCTGACGATGCTGCTCGAGGACGCGCGTGCGCGGGCCGACGATGCCCACAATCAGATCCTGCGCGTCCGGGCGGAGATGGAGAACATGTCGCGACGTCAGGCGAAGGAACTCGAGAACGCCCATAAGTTCGCGCTTGAAGGCTTCGTCAAGGAACTGCTGCAGGTGCGCGACAGCCTCGAGCTTGGCCAGGCCGCTGCGGCTGCAGAAGACGCAGATCTTGCCAAGCTGCGCGAGGGGACGGAGCTAACGCTGAAGTTGCTCCGCGATGTGATGGCCAAGTTTGGTGT
>NZ_JBUDPI010000178.1:0-7427 GCF_054919635.1 Halochromatium sp.
GGCAGTCGCCTCAGCGATCGCGAATGAAATCGTAGATGTTCAGGTAATCCTGGCCCGGATGGTTCCACGAATAGTCTGCGCGCATCGCGTTCCTCATCAGCTCGCGGAAGTGCTCGGGATACTGGTAATAGCAGTCAATCGCACGGATCAGTGCGGATTCGAGACCGGGCGCGTCGTAATTGTCAAAGCGGTAGCCGTTGCGCTGGTGCAGTGGGCGATCGGAGTGGTCCTTGTCGAACACCGTATCGGCGAGGCCGCCAACGGTGCGTACGACCGGAATGGTGCCGTAGCGCAGCGCGATCAGCTGGGTCAGGCCGCAGGGCTCGAACTGGCTCGGCACCAGCATGATGTCGGCGCCGGCATAGATCAGGTGCGACAGGTCCTCATCGAAGCCGATCTCGAGATGGCAGTCGGGGCTGTCATTGAGCATGTGCTTCAGGCCCCAGAAGTCATTATTGATGCCCTGGTCGGGGCTGGAGCCGAGCAGCACGAACTGGGCGCCGCGCTCGAGGGTTGCGAAGATGGCGTGGCGAACCAGCTCGAGGCCCTTCTGGGGATCGAGTCGGCCAATGAAGGCGACGATGGGCTTCTCGTTGTCGGCGAGCATCAGCCGTTGGCGCAGCGCGCGCTTGTTCTGGTATTTGTCGTCGATGTTGCCGAGCCCGTAGCGCACCGGGATATAGCGATCGATCTCGGGATTCCAGACGTCGTAATCGATGCCGTTGACCACGCCACCATACTTCATGTGGTGTGTGTGCAGGGTCGACTCGAGCCCAAAGCCCTGGCCTTGGTCCTTGGTCTCGAAGGCGTAGCGCGGCGAGACGGTGGTGACGAAATTGGAGTAGACCACCCCGCCCTTGAGCATGTTCAGGGCATTCTTGTGTTGATTGTCGCCCATCCGATGCCAGTCGCAGAAGCGCTCGGGCTGGTGTAGACCAGTGGCACGCAGCAGCTCGGTGCCGGTGACGCCTTGATGCTTGAAGTTGTGGATGGTGAGACAGACGCGCGGATGGGTCATGCCAAGTCGCTGATAGAACTCGTAGAGGAACACTGGCACCAACGCGGTCTGCCAATCATGGCAGTGGATGATGTCGGGGTGCTTGCCGGATTGCCAGAGGAACTCGATCGCTGCGCGCGAGAAAAAGGCGTAACGGAAGACGTCATCCGGGAAGCCGTACACGCTACCGCGATTGAAGAAGTTGTCTTGCGAGTGCGGCTCGATGAAGAAGCACTTGCGATCGTGGACGAAGCCGAAATAGACCGTGCAATGGATCGCACCCTCGTACCAGGGCACCCAGAGATCGTTATAGACCGGCTGCAGCTCGAAGATCTGGTCGTAGCGCAGGTTGTCGTACTTCGGCAGGATGATTTCGACATGATTGCCGCGGATGGCGAGCTCCCGGCTCAGGCCAAAGACCACGTCCGCCAGGCCACCGATCTTCGCGACTGGGGCCATCTCAGGCGTGATGTGGACGATGAATAGACTGGGGCGGGGTGCATGGAAGACCGCTGGCTCCGGCGGGCTTTCCGCTAAGGTCTCTGGCTCTGGCTCTGGCTCTGGCTCCGCGATAGGGGTCTTTGCGACAGGCTCCGAACCCGTCTTTGCAACGCGCACCGCGGTTGATTTGGCAGCGGACTCCCCACCAGGCGCCTTAAGCTCATCAGCTGTGCTCGACGACATTGGCCTGGTCGGCTGCTCGTCGTGCTTTGCCGATGCCTTCCCCGAGGCTGCCGATCTCGACGGAGGTGTCTTCGCCTCCGATGCGGCTTTGGACACCTTTCTTGGCTCTTCAGCAGGCTTGACCTTGGCTCCCACCTTGGCTGCAGGTCTCGGCGTTGAAGCCGGTGCTTCAGTGGCTGATTCGTCGGCAGTGATGGTCGTTGTTGGAGCTTGGCGGTTACTGGCTGCGGCTTGTCTGTTGCTGGCGTCAGCTTGCTTGCTACTGGCGTCAGCTTGTTTGCTGCTGGCGGCAGCCGGTTTGCTGCCGGCGGCAGCTGGTTTGCTGCTGGCGGCGCCGGATGTCTTCAGCTTGTCCGCCCCTGCGGCTGCCTTTCCTGTCGGTTCCAATGCGGGGTCTGCCGTGGTCTTAGCGCTGGTTGCCGAGGTCGAGTCCGATGCCGGCGCAGCTGCTGCCTTGGTGCTAGGCTCGGTGGCGGCGGGCTTCGTTGTTGGCTTGGTCCCGTCCGCATTCTTGGCCGTCGCCGGCTTGTCAGCATCGGACGCAGAACTCGCTGCACTTGGTGCTGCGTCCGTTGGCTTGGTGGGCACGTCTGGCTCCTTGGCGGTTGCCCGCTTTACGCCCGCGTTGGGCTCGGCAGGGGTCTCAGCCTTGCGGCTAGCGGATGCCTTGGTCTTCTTCGTGGTCGTTGGCTTTTTTGCCATCGCTGCTCACCTGCGCGATCTGAATGCTTCGAATGCTGTGTGTTCTGACGACTGTCAGCGCTTGGCTGGCGCTTGCTTGGCGCATGCCTAGCGCTTGCCGAGGGTCAGTCGGCTGCTCAAGTGATCGTTGTTCCGGGCGCAGGGACATGATCTGCAACCGATGCTGGCGCCGGCTTGAGCACGACGCCGGCCAGTGGTGGAAGGGCCAGCAGCACAGACTGCGGATGGTTCATCCAGGGGACTGGCTCGGTGCGGATCGCCGCCCCGCCATTGCTTACGCCGCTGCCGCCGAAGGCAGTATCGTCGGAGTTGAAGATCTCCTCGTAGGCGCCGGCAACCGGGACGCCGATGCGATAGTCATGGCGCGGAACAGGGGTGAAATTCAGGGCGACGACCAGGTGCTCCGCAGCCGTTAGCTTGTCGCTGCGCTTGTCAGCAGGGCCCTTGCGCTGATAGATCAGCACTGAGTTATGCGCATCATGACAATCGATCCACTCGAAGCCTGCGCCATCAAAATCCAGTTGGTGCAAGGGCGGCTGTTCCCGATAGAGGCGATTGACGCGTCGAATCAGCTCTTGAATCCCCTGGTGCAACGGATACTCAAGCACATACCAATCCAGGATGCGCTGGCTATCCCATTCTTCTCCTTGGGCGAACTCGCTGCCCATGAACAGCAGCTTCTTGCCCGGATGGGTGTACATATAGGTGTACAGAAGCCGGAGGTTGGCAAAGCGCTGCCATTCGTCGCCGGGCATCCGGTAGAGCAGTGAGCGCTTCCCATGCGTGACCTCGTCATGTGAGAGCGGCAAGAGGAAGTTCTCGGTGAACGCATAGAGCATGCTAAAGGTCAGCGCGTCCTGGTGGTACTGGCGGTGGATCGGGTCCTCCTTGAAGTACACCAGGGTGTCGTTCATCCAGCCCATGTTCCATTTCAGGTCGAAGCCGAGACCGCCGACATAGGTGGGCCGTGTGACCTGCGGCCACGAGGTCGACTCCTCGGCCATCACCAGCGCGCCAGGTACCTGGTCGTGGACGATCTCGTTGAGCTCGCGCAAGAAGGTGATGGCCTTGAGATTCTCGCGGCCGCCGTACTGGTTCGGCAGCCAGTCAGTACGCGAATAATCGAGGTAGAGCATCGAGGCGACGGCGTCGACACGCAGGCCGTCGACATGAAATTCCTCGAGCCAGAACAGGGCGCTCGAGATCAGGAAGTTCTTCACCTCGTTGCGGCCGAAATTGAAGATCAGGGTCTCCCAGTCCAGGTGCTCACCGAGTCGCGGATCTTCGTGCTCGTAGAGGGCGGTACCATCGAAGCGACCGAGACCGTGGGCATCCTTCGGGAAGTGCGCCGGCACCCAATCGAGGATGACGCCGATGCCGTTGGCGTGGCAGTGGTCGACCAAATAGCGGAAATCGTCCGGACTCCCGAAGCGGCTGGTCGGGGCGTAATAGCCAGTGGTCTGATAGCCCCAGGAGAGGTCGAATGGGTGCTCGGTAATGGGCATCAGCTCGATATGCGTGAAGCCGTGATCCGTGACGTAGTCGACCAAGCGCTCTCCAAGCTCGCGGTAGTTCAGCATCTCGCCTTCGGGACCGCGCTGCCAAGAGCCCAGATGCACCTCGTACATCGACATCGGGCTACGCTGCCAGTCATGGGCGGCTCGGGCCAGACGCCAGGACTCATCACGCCAGCGATACTGTGTTGGTGGCTCGATGATGCTGGCTGTGCTCGGTCGGACCTCAAAACGTCGACCATAAGGATCAGACTTGAGCAGGACGGCGCCGTCGCGCGAACGGATCTCGAACTTGTAGAGCAGTCCGGGCGCGAGATCGGGGATGAACAGCTCCCAAACGCCGTTGCCGTGCACGCGCATGGGATGGCAGCGGCCATCCCAGCCGTTGAAATCGCCGACTACGCTGACTCGCGCCGCATTCGGCGCCCAGACGGCGAACAGCACCCCGGCGATGCCCTTGGTTTCATGCACCCGGGCGCCGAGCAGGCGATAGGCATGCCAATGACGCCCCTCGCCGAACAGATGCATGTCGAAGTCCGGCAGCTGCGGTGGAAAGCTGTACGGGTCGTGTGCGATGTGCTCGCGGTGATCCTGATCGCGCCAGATCAGCCGGTATTGACTGGGCAGGGCATCGTCCGATCCGCGCCATTCGAAGATATCCGTGCCAATGATGCGTTCTAGCTCCTGCTGCAATTCCGCGATGCTCACCGTCTCGGCCTGCGGCAGGATGACGCGCACACAGGTGACGTCGCCCTCGCGATGGCGGCCAAGCACGGCAAAGGGATCGGCGTGGGTGGCCTCGGTGAGTTGGCGTAGCGGAGCGGGGAGTTGATCGTGGCTCATCCAGGATGCCTCTTCAGAGATGGAGCGGGGCGCTCGCGCCGAGACGCGGGCTTGTTGGCACGGTGATTGGCGTCAAGCGACCGCGGGGCTTGGGCGTCGATGGCTCGCGCGCCGTCAGATGCCTCGGGTGGTGATCGGATTGGGCGCGTAGCGCAAGGGCCCCGGCGGCTTCAGCCGATGTCCTTGGCGGGGTCGAGGCCCTGCTTGCGGACATACATCAAGAGCTCTTTGGCTCGGCCCATGGTCTGGGCAAGAGCGCGCAGATCATGCTGGTTGCTATCTTCTTGCGGAAATTCCATCCACTCGCTGCCATCGAGGGTCTGGAAGCCCATGCTCCAGTCCGGATATTGATGTTGTGACACCAGCTCCTCGAACAGTAGCGCGATATCCTTGTGGCGCTTGTCTTCGCAGATCTGTTTGAACAGCCCGCGTACTGCGCTCACCTCGCCTTCGAGCACCTGGAGAAAATGTCCACCCTGAAAAAGTAGCAGGCCGGTGATGCCTTTGTCGGCATTGCTCTTGCGGGCGTAGGTCAGGAGATCGAGAAGCTCGTCGCGCGTGAAGTCGTGCGTCGCGGTGCTGGCGTAACAAAGTTGAAAGGGCATGGCCCGCGGCTCCAGTAGCAGATTGTCATCGATGGTCCCGATTCTACGCGTTCGCGCTCGTCGATGGTGCGATCGTGACGCCGGGCGCTGGTGAGATCAATATCGTTGCTGACCGGCCACTGATGCGATCGATCGCGAGCCTGGCATAATGCGCGGCCTTGGATCGGATGCCCTAGGCTCTGGGCTCCGGTAAGTAGAATCCTTTCTGTTGCGGACATCCTGCTATGCGCATCAAGGTCTGGGACCTACCGACCCGTGTCTTTCATTGGACACTCTTTCTGGCCGTGACAGCGGCCATTTTGACGGGCTTACAAGGTGGTAACTGGATGGTCTGGCATGAACGAGCCGGACTGCTGATCTTGGGGCTCTTGGTGTTTCGGCTGCTGTGGGGCGTCTTGGGCTCGACCTATGCGCGCTTCGCCCAATTCTTCCCGACACCGAAGAAGCTATTGGCCTATCTTCGCGGCCATTGGCATGAGCAAGGACATAACCCACTCGGCGCCCTGTCCGTGTTTGCGCTGCTCCTCGTGCTCTCATTTCAGGCGGTTAGCGGCCTATTCAGCAACGACGATATCGCCTTCAACGGGCCACTTTATGACCTCGTGAGCAAGGCGACTAGCGATTGGCTGACGAGCCTGCATCGCCAGGGGCTTTGGGTGATCCTGGCGCTGGTCACCTTACATATCTTGGCGGCGCTCTTTTATACCCTGGTGCGGGGCAATAATCTGATTTGGCCGATGGTCACTGGCTGGAAGCCGGCTCCGCCGGATGGCTCGCGTGCCGCCTCAGCGCGGGGTGGGCCCCTGTGGGCACTGCTGCTTGCGCTCTTAATCAGCGCTCTAGCCGTTTGGATCGCAACCGGAGGTTTGTTGCCTCCACCACCACCTCCGCCACCGGCGGGCAGCTTGCCAAGCTGGTGATCAGTTGGTGACCCGTCATTGAACGGGCCTTTCGGGACTGGCCGTTGAGCGTTTGCGGTGATGGCGTCTCAGGAGGCGTGGCCAGGGTTGACCCTGCATCCTTAGTGAGGGCCAACTTGTACCAAAAGCATCCCAATTGATGGCACGGCATAGTGGAGGGTCGGGTGGCGGCGAGCGGGGGTGTCGACGGCATGGATGCCGTCGTCAAGCCTCCAAGGACGGATTCACGGCGTCCCCCGATCGCCGTTGCCCGACCCGGAGCGGGCTCGCAACGCCGAAAACTGATCTGCGATGGGTATAACACCAAGCTGGCCAGGTCTGCCGGGGCATCCCTGGCCAGGGTCAGGCCCTGCGATGGCTAGTCCTTACGGAACTTCTTATGGCAGGCCTTGCAGCTCTCGCCAAGCTCCCCGAAGGCGGTCTTGACCTCGGCCTTGTCACCAAGGGCGGCGGTCTCAGCCATGTTGTTAGCAGCCTCGATGAAGGCCATGGCGACCTCGCCAACCTCTTGTTGGTTGGTAAACAGCTCAGGCTTGACGCGGGTCTTGACATCGCCGATGTCCTCATCGGTGCCTGGGCCATAGAGCGCGCCCATGCCCGAGTTGGCAATGCCGGCGATGGCATTAGCAGCGGCCTCGACCTGGGCCTGATTGTAGTCGCCCTCGAGGTGTGCCGTGATCTTGCCCATGTTCCAGGACATGAACTTGTAGCCGGCCTGACGTGTCTGGATCTGCTCCTCTGGCTTGAGATCAGAGGCAGTGGCAGCATTGCCCACAAGGGCAATCGCGACGGCTCCGAGTGCTGCAGCGCGTAAGCGAGTGATCATCTTGGCTTCTCCTAGGTCAAAGGTTTGGCTAGTCGGTGAGTTGGTTGGTGCGTTGGCCGGCGGATCATAACGGTTGTCTGCCTTGCGCGCACAGCAGGACGGTGGTTTCCGCTGTGGAGGCAAGAATCAGGGCAAATGGATGTGTTTCAATCGCAACCACTTGCTGCATGCTCTTTCGCAACCGTTCGCAACAGTTCGCGACGTAGTGAGTGGATCGAGAAGCCTTGGCCTGTGCACTATGCAGAACGCAACCTCTCCGTCTTGGGCTCGTCTTGTGCCGGCGTTCGGTTTTTTTAGTAAAGGTGCTAGGAGCCTGTCCGACTTAGGTTACAGACT
>NZ_JBUDPI010000179.1:0-7390 GCF_054919635.1 Halochromatium sp.
CGACCGTCGGTGGCCAACCGGCACGGTTTCGGGTTGAGCTCTGGAATCAGCACGGCCGGCGTCACGGCGAGCTGTGTCTGCGCGGCGGAGACTGCGCCGAGATCATCACGGGCAGTCACAGCGAGCTCGATCTGCCGCTGGTCACTCAGCACCGCGGATTGATGCGCCTCGATGAGATCCAGATCGATACCCGCTATCCGCTCGGCCTGTTCCGCTCCTGGGCGCTGGTGCAAACCCCGGCGCAGGTGCTGGTCTATCCGCGCCCAGCCCCGCAGGCACCACCAGCGGGGCTCGCCGTGGCGCCAGAGCAGCGGGCGAAGGATGCCGCTAAGAGCTCGCAAGACCTGGGGGCCGATGACTTCATCGGCTCACGGGCCTATCGCGCCGGCGACTCGCCCCGGCAGATCGACTGGAAGACGCTAGCCCGCGAGCGGGGCCTGGTGACCAAGCAATTCGGCGGCGACCAAGCCGCCCGTGTCCAGCTCGACCTGCGTCAACATCACGGCAACCTAGAGCAGCGTCTGTCCCTGCTGACGCGCCAGGTGCTCGATGCCGAGGCGCGCGATCTACGCTATGGGATGCAGCTCGGCGCTGAAGCGATCCCTTACGGCAAAGGCGAGCGCCATAAACACCGCTGCTTGGAAGCCTTAGCGCGCTATTCAGGGCCCGCGCATCCTGATGCCCCGCGAGGCTCAGCGTGAGCCGGAAACCCGCTAGCCGTCGGCCACGCTGGTCGGCTGACCGACTCCCGCTGCCGCGCCTCAAGATCCCATTCCGCGGGCCAGCGCCCGCAGATGACGACCTCAACGACCGCGAGGCTGGGCCGCCAAGCCCAGACGCCCACCGCGACCGCTACCGCGATCTGCCCGCCGATCGCTGGCAGCTCATTGTAGCAACCCTTCTGCTCGGACTCGGCGCCGCGCCTCTGCTGCTCGCGCTCCGTTTGCACGTCGGACTCTTTGTCCTCAGCCTGCTGCTGATCAGTGCCGCGGCCATTCGCTGGCCCCGCCTGCAGCCGAACCGCTGGGTCTTGGTTGCCCTGACGCTGCTCGGTGGGCTGGTCGTGCTCGATAGCTATCACTCGGTGGTTGGGCAGCATGCCGGCAGCGCGCTCTTGCTGGTGATGATTGCGCTGAAGCGGCTCGAAAGCCGCACACGGCGCGACCTGCGCGTGTTGGTCATTGCCTTCGGCTTCCTGCTGGTGATCCAGTTCTTGTTCGGCAAATCGCCCTGGCTCGCAGTCTGGATGCTGCTGATGCTGGTCGGCGCGGTCGCCTTGCTGACCGACCTCAGCGTCGCCGGGCGGTCTCAGCAGCGCCTCGCAGACTGGCGAACAGCTGGCCGCATGGCGCTCATCCTAACCGCCCAAGCCGCACCACTGGCGTTCGTGCTATTCCTGCTCTTCCCGCGGCTCGACGCGCCGCTCTGGGATCTCCAGCTAGGCGACGAGCGCGCGATCAGCGGTCTCAAGAATTGGCTCGAGCCAGGCTCGATTAGCGAGCTGATCGTCTCTGGCGAAGATGCCTTTCGGGTGCGTTTCGATGCCCCGCAGGACGCGGCCCAAGACCTGCCCATCAACGCCATGTACTGGCGCGGCCCGGTCCTCTGGTGCACCAATGGGCAGCGCTGGCTGCCGCTGCCAGCACTCGCGCCAGCGCCGCGGCCAACGGCTGCGGCAGCATCGGAGGCGGCGAATCGCTCCGACAAGACCCAACCGACCGATGCCCTTCCGGTCCGCGAGCTCCTCAGCGAGCCCATCAGCTATACCGTCCTGCTCGAGCCGACGGATCAGCGCTGGCTGTTCGCGCTCGAGCTGCCCACTCGGCTACCGGAGCGCTCGCAACTCACCGCCGATTTCCAGCTCCTCGCCGAGAAGCCGGTGACCGATCTCCGGCTCTACCGGGCCAGCTCGGTCCTCGACTACCGGATGAGCCGACTCGCGCCAGCCCATGAGCAAGCCGCCTTGCAGTTACCGCCGAACGTCACCGAGCGGACCCAGGCGCTGGTCGCCGACTGGCAGAGGATGTCTGAGACCCCGGCGCAGGTCGTGCAGCAAGCGCTAGCCTTCTTTAGCCAACCGCCCTTCCGCTATACCCTGCTGCCCCCAAGGCTCGGCGACAACCCAACCGATGAATTCCTGTTCGAGACCCAGGCCGGGTTCTGCGAGCACTACGCCTCGAGCTTCGTCCTACTGATGCGTCTGGCCGGCATCCCGTCGCGCATCGTGCTCGGCTATCTCGGCGGTGAGTACAACCCACTCAGCGGCGATTACCTGATCCGCCAATCCGACGCCCACGCCTGGGCCGAGATCTGGCTAGAGGGACGCGGCTGGACACGGGTAGACCCGACGGCAGCGATCGATCCAGCGCGTGTCGAGCGCGAGCTGCGCTTCGATAGCCTAGGTCGCACCGCACCGGCACGTTTTCGAGTCGAAGAGTCCAGCGTCATCGGCCAGCTGGTCCGCAACGCCCGTTTTCTGGCCGATGCCTTCGACTCCGGCTGGAGGCACTGGGTGCTCGGCTTCTCGAGCCAGGATCAATTCCGACTGCTAGATCGGCTCGGTCTCGGCGCATGGCGCGAGTACGGGCTCGCGCTGCTGATGACGATTGCAGGCTCGGCCGTGATGCTTGGATGGGCAATGGCGCTCGCTCGCAAGCCAAGAACACATGACCCGGTCCAACGCTGTTGGCAGCGCTTCGGACGACGGCTCGCCCGCATCGGCCTGGGACCCCAGCACCACGAAGCACCGCTTCATTATCGTGCGCGCGTGTTCAAGGCGCGGCCCGACTTACAGCCGACAGTCGACCCAATCGTCGACAGCTACATCAAGCTCCGTTATCAAGCCCTACCGACAAAGACCGTTCAGCAAGCACTTTGTCGACAGGTCGGCCGCTTCCGTCCCCGGCGTCGCCGCGGTCCCGGCAGCTCTCGATAAACGTTAGCCGCTGATGTCCGGGAGAACAGGCGAGTGGCTAAGCGGCGCCTTGTCGAGGTGCTCTAACCGCTGACCTTGAGCTTCTGACCAACCCGGATGGTGTTGTCGTTGGGGCCGAGCTGGTTGAGCTTGCGGAGCTTGTCTACGGAGATCCCGTTGTTGACGGCCACCCGATAGAGGGTCTCATCCGGCTTGACGACGTGGTACTTTGGCGAAGACGTTGTGGTTTTCGCCGAGGATCTCGCCGTTGCTGGCTTGCTGGCCGCGGTTGTCGCGCTCGTGGACTTGGTCGTCGCGAGTCTTGCGGTACCGCTCTTCACCGTCTGCTTGCTGGATCTGCTGTCATTACGCACCACCAAGGACGCCGTCGACGGCACGCTGATGCGGTCACGATAGTCCGGCGGATGAGAGGCTACGCGGCGCGTGCTGCCTGCCGGCAGCCAGACCGTACTGCCTGCCGGCAGCTGGGATCGGCCTTCGATCGCCGGGTCACGCCAGTGGAGATTCAGCCGAGCCAGGCTGGCGGTCGAGACGCCGTAGTGATTGGCCACATGATGTGCAGGCATTGGGCTGCGCAGCACCAAGCGCTCATGGGACCAAGGCTGCTCGTAGCGCACCCCCTCCGGGAAATAGCGCTGCGGATGATCGGCCACCTCGCGTGCGGCGACAAATGATGCATAGAAATTGCGAGAAGCGAAGCCGAAGGCGCGGCCCTTGTAGTGCTTGACGATCTTGCCGATGTCGTCGCCGTATTGGGCCTTGGCGTTGGCGACCCCGCCCTTGCCGTGGTTATACGAGGTGATAGCCAAAGGCCAGCTGCCGAGCTTGCGATGCGCCGCGGAGAGGTAACGCGCAGCACCGTCAGCACAGGTGATAGGATCGAGCCGCTCGTCGATGTTGCGGTCCACGCGCATGCCATAGTCGCGCCCGGTCGCTGGCATGAATTGCCAGATCCCAGCGGCACCCACGCTCGAGCGCGCATGGGTTTGGAACGAGGACTCGACATGGGGCAAATAGGCTAGGTCTTCAGGGACCCCTTTGGCACTCATGATCTGCCGGAAATAGGGGTCGTAGCGACCGCTGATCTCGAGACCGCGCTTGAAGCGCTCGCGCACTCCTCGCTGACTGCGCAGCCGATCTGAGGCGCCATAGACCGCACTCTTGCCTGCACCCTGCTCGATCTTGGCGAGCAACGCTTTGTCCGAAGCGGTCAGCGGCGCGCGCTCCCGCACCTTACGCTCGAGCGAGCTGAGTCGATCCCGATACAGCGCCTTGCGTGACTTCACCCACGCGCGCTGCTCGTTGGTATAGCCTTCTTGGATGGCACCGGGCAGCTCAGCCACCTCATAGACGACGCCCATATGCTCATTATCATGAAAGGCCACCTGCCCACGACTCCAGACCCCGTAGACATGACGCCAGAAATCGACGTTCGGCTGAATCTCATCCGGGACCGGAAACAAACCGCTGTTGTCGTAATCAATCTTGGAAACGCCATCGCCGCGCAGGTTGGAGCCACCCCCGCAGCCTCCGAGCATCAGGAGCGCCATCAGAGCAAGCACCCACAGGACCAAGCCCATGCGCGTCTCGGACACCGCCAAACCGGCACGCGCCCCAGTTTGAGGTCTGGCCGCGGCTACCTCTCTGAGAAGGCCAAGGCCATCGTCGCAGGGCGATCGGTCACCGAGCAGGTCATCGGACGAGTGGATGTGGCTCCTCACTTGCTTGCTCATAACGCGACCCGACCCCCGAGGTATTTTCATTGAAAACAGATAGAATCCTGGCCTACTTGAGGCGATTTCGCAAGAGCTGATCAGGGCATCAGCCTGCGGCTATTGCCAAACGCCCTGAACAGTTTATCGGACTGTGATGCATATCCAAATTCTTTGCGTCGGACGACGCATGCCGACTTGGGTCAATGAGGGCTTCGGCGAGTACGCGAAGCGCCTGCCGCCGAGCTGCGCCCTGACACTGGTCGAGATTGAGCCTGCCGCGCGTGGCAAAGGGCTGGGCCGAGGCCGGAGCAAGTCCGGACAACGCGCACAGCTCTCGACCGCAGAGCGAGATCGCTTGCTCGCCGATGAGGGCGACCGGCTATTGAAGGCGACACCAAGCACGGCGTTGGCAATCGCCCTCGATGTCCGGGGGCGTGCCTGGAGTACCGAGGCCTTGGCCCAGGAGCTCGAGGCCTGGATGGCCAGTGGTCGCGACGTCGCGCTGTTGGTGGGCGGACCTGACGGACTCTCGGCCAGCTGCCTGGCACGGGCTGAGCAACGCTGGTCGCTATCGCCGTTGACCTTCCCCCATCCATTGGTGCGCATCATCCTCGCCGAGCAACTGTACCGAGCCTGGAGCATGACCCAGGGCCACCCCTACCACCGCAGGACAGCATGAGACGCGTCAGCATGAGAACCGACGCTTTGCACCGAGACGATTTGCGCCAATCTGAAGAGCCACCCTCGGAGCTGTTGCTGGCTTCACGCTCGCCGCGTCGACGCGAGCTCTTGGCGCAGTTGGGACTGAGGCCGCAGCTGGTTGCGGCCGACACCGACGAGACGCCGCTCGCGGGCGAGTCCCCGGAGGTCTACGTGGCGCGTATCGCTCGCGCCAAGGCCCGGGCCGGCTGGGCAACCTTATTCAAGCCCGTCACTCAGCCATTGCGGCCATTACTCGCCGCCGACACGGCTGTCGTGGTCGAGGGTCAGATTCTGGGCAAGCCCGCAGATGCCGACTCCGCGCTGCGGATGCTAGCCTTATTATCTGAGCGATCTCATCGGGTGCTCACCGCGGTGAGTCTGCTCGCGCTGAGGGACGCTGGGCAGCAAAGCGACGGTCGGCCGCTCGAGCGACAGGTGCTAGTCGCGACCGAGGTCCGGCTGCGCAAGATCTCGCCGGCTGAGGCACTCGCGTACTGGGCCAGCGGCGAGCCGCGCGACAAGGCTGGCGCCTATGCGATTCAGGGCCGGGGCGCGATCTTCGTCGAGTCCATCCGCGGCAGCTACAGCAACGTCGTCGGCCTGCCGTTGTTCGAGACCGCATCGCTGCTGCGCGAGCAAGGTCTCGATCCGCTCGCTCATTAGACGAAGAATCATAACGAGGTCAATACCGATGCCACTGAGCCAAGCCGCTGCGCAGCCCGCGGCCCGACGATGAGCGAAGAGATACTCATCAACATCACTCCACCGGAGACGCGCGTCGCGGTGGTCGAAAACGGTGTGGTCCAGGAGATCATCATCGAGCGCGCCGAGCGCTGCGGTCTGGTTGGGAACATCTACCACGGGCGCATCTGCCGTGTGCTGCCTGGCATGCAGGCCGCTTTTGTCGAGATTGGCCTGGATCGGGCAGCCTTCTTGCACGCATCCGACATCATGACCGCCGGTAGTGAAGCGCGCAGCGATCACATCAACAGCCTGGTCAAAGAGGGCGACCCAATCCTGGTACAGGTGGTCAAGGACCCACTCGGTAGCAAAGGGGCGCGACTGACCACCAACATCTCGATTGCTTCACGCTACCTGGTGTTCATGCCGCGGCTCGGCAACACGGGCGTCTCGCAGAAGATCGAGGACGACGACGAGCGCAAGCGCCTGCGCGAGGTACTGCAGGCCTATGTCGACGAGCACGAAGGGATGGGCGGCTACATCGCCCGCACCGCTGCAGAGACGGTCAGCGACGACGACCTCTGCCGCGACATGGCCTTCTTGGCCAAGCTCTGGAACGGCATTCGCGAGCGTGCCGCAAGCGCAAGCGAGATCGGTCTGATCCATGATGACCTCCCTCTGGCATTGCGCGCGCTGCGCGACCTGGTCACCCCCGAGGTCGAGCGGGTGCGGATCGATTCCCGCGTCACCGTCGACAAGGCACGACCCTTTGCGGTCAAGTACATCCCGGAGATTGTCGACCGCATCGAATACTATGGCGGCGAGCGGCCGCTGTTCGACCTCTACGGGGTCGAAGACGAGATCCAAAAGGCCCTGCAGCGCAAGGCGCAGCTCAAATCGGGCGGTCATCTGATCATCGACCAGACGGAGGCGATGACCACGATCGACGTCAATACTGGCGCCTTCGTCGGCCACCGCAATCTCGAGGAGACCATCTTCAAGACCAATCTCGAGGCCGCGCAGGCCATCTGTCGACAGCTGCGGCTGCGCAACTTAGGCGGGATCATCATCATCGACTTCATCGACATGACCGATGAAGAGCACAAACGCCAGGTCCTGCGTGCACTCGAGAAGTGTCTCGCGCGCGACCATGCCAAGACCCACATCACCGAGGTCTCGGCCCTCGGGCTGGTCGAGATGACCCGCAAGCGCACCCATGAATCGCTCGAGCACATCCTTTGCGAGCCCTGCCCCTGCTGCAATGGGCGCGGATCGCTGAAGACCGCCGAGACCACCTGCTATGAGATCTTCCGCGAGATCCTGCGCGAGGCACGCCAGTTCGAGGTCGAGCAGTTGC
>NZ_JBUDPI010000018.1:0-22554 GCF_054919635.1 Halochromatium sp.
GAACGAGAACGGCACGTTCCGCCGCTCGATCCGGTCGGTCATCGTTCGCCGAATGGTCTCGCGCTGCTCGAGGCGCTCTTCGGATGGCGCATTTGCATGCACGTTCTCGAACAGCCGCTCGCCCTTCTCGCTCGCAATGTTCGCGATCCAGCCATCATCGAGCGGTGTCAGGTTGACGTCGAATCCCTCCGCACCGAACGGCGCGCCGCCGACGAGCGTGCAGAAACAGGATGAGGCGCAGTCCACGCAGTCGCACGAGACGATCGTCGTCGACTCGCGCCGCGCCCGGTATCGCTCATCGACGAATGCCCCTTCGAGGAACACCTGATCGAGATAGCGCAGCGCGCGCAGCTCGCAGCCGCGCTTTGAGGCGGCGACGAGTCGCTGCTCGAGCGCCTTGATGCCGATGACCTGGTCCGGCGTCATGCCGAGCCGGCCCGTGCCGCACTGGCCGCCTATTGTGCCGGTGATACCGAGGCGCTCGAGGCAGCGCTCGCCCAGCTTCCTTTCCGCTCGCCTTATCGCACCTGGGCCTTGTTGTTGAAGGCCCTCACTCGGGCTGAGCACGAGCCCGAGGCGGCTCGCGAGATGCTCCAGCGGATCGATGACGACTCCGCCTTCGCCTCGCTGCGGCATGCAGCCGAGACGGCACTGCTCGACGATGCGCAGCTCATTGTCGCCCTCAAGCAGGTCGGGCCGCGCCAGGCCGAGCTGGTCTCGCAACTGCGGGGCTGGTCGTCACAGCAGCTCGAGCTGGCTCAGAGTCTAGCCGCGCTTGAGACCGGCGGGCCTGCAACCGAGGCGGCGAATCACCAAGCGTTGCAGCGGCTGCTACAACGCCATCGTGATCTGCTCGGCGCGGATTGGGTGCAACAGGCCTGGCTGCGTTTGTTACCGCCCATCAAAGAGCCTTGGGGCCGGCGGCCAAAGGGCTGGAATGCGCTGAGCAAGTCAGAGAAAGCCCAGGTCGAGGCCTGGAATGCCGAGGCGCAGCACAACGATTACGGTTGGAACCTGCCCGAGGTGTGGGAGCGCTTTGCCATGGCGCTGGCCGATGAATGGAAAACCGGGGTCGATCAAGAGCGCTCCCTGGCGATCGCCTTGGCACTGCGGCGCTTCGATACACAGTTCAAGGTGCTAGAGACCGAGCATCCCGACGATGATCTCGGTTCGCCTGAGATGACCGCTGTCGAGCAGCTCGAGCAGAGTCTCGAGTGGGACCCGGACCACCGCGAGACCTATCTGCGCCTGATTCGTTGGTACCGGCACGCGGATCGGCTCAAAGAGGCTCGGCGGATTGTCAGCGCAGCCCAGGCACGCTGGCCACAGGATATGGCCGTGCTGGAAGCGGCGATGCAAACAGCGCTCGCCAACAATGCCTTCAAGAAGGCCGCTGGTCTCGCGCAGAAGATGCTGAAGGTCGATCCGATCAATAGCGGCGTGCGCCAGCAGTTGGTTAGAGCGCATCTGCAACATGCCGCGAAACAGGTCCGCGGTCGCCGCGGCGATCTGGTGATCAAGGAGTTGAATGCCGCCCGGGAATGGGTTGCGCGCGGCTCTGGCCTCGACAGCTTGCGCGAGCGCTTGACCTGGCTCGATGGGGTCGCCCAGATGATCTACGTCGACCGCGATGTGGGGCGTGCGCGCCTGCGCGAGCAGCTCGACAGGTGGGGCGAGGGCATGGCTGGCCGTGTCGATCTGATGCTGGCCATCGAGCTGCTTGCGCTGCGTCAGGAGTATGTCGCGAATCTGCTCGAGCTGAAGCCAGGCAAGGTGCGAGATCGTGCTGATCTGCTAGTGATCCTCTCGCAGCTGCGCGACTTTCTCGACCAAAGCGAGCGGTACTCCCAGGGTCTGGTCGACCGGGTCACAGCGTTGCTGAAGGGCGCGCCCTGGAAGCAGCTCGAGCGCCCCGAGCTTGAGCAGGCCTGTGAGACCTTGCGCCGCTTGCGGTTCCAAGCCTCGCGCCAGGAGGCCGCGCGCGTGGCATTGAAACGCTGGCCACGCACACCGGTGTTCGAGTACCACCTCTACGACAGCAAATTTGCCGACCAAGGCCACCCGAGCCCCAAAGAGCTGGAACGGATGCAGCAGGCACTGAGGCGAGCAGAGGACGCCGGCGAGATGCGTGTCGCCAATCAGCTGCGGGAGCTGATCGATGAGTTCTTGCCATCCGGCGGCATGCCGATGCCTGGTTTCGGTCCGGATTGGGATGAAGGGCCTGGGGCCGAGATCTCGGCGGCGCTTAGCAGTGCGCTCGGGCTTGATAACCTGCTCGACGCGCTCCGGCGCAAGCCGCTGAAACAGGCGCTCCAAGAGACCAATATGCCCAAGGTCCTGCGCGACCATTTTCTTGATATGGCGCAAGAGGAGGGTGAAGATGTCGTGGTCGAGATCCTCGAAGAGATGGTGCTCGGCGCCTCGGCGAGCCGCGAGGATGAACCTTTGCCGCGCCCCAGCTCGGGACAGCGCAAGCGCAAGTCGAAGAAAAATCCGTTCAACCTTGATCTGTTCTAATGCCTGATCCCTTTCTGATCCTCGGCATTGAGCCCGATGCCGACGATGCTGCTGTTGAAGCGGCCTATCGCAATGCCATCAAGCGCAACCCCCCGGATCGTGCTCCCGCCGTCTTTCAGGCCGTTCGCGAGGCCTACGAGCGGCTACGCACCCAGCGCGACCGGATCGCCTATCGGCTGTTTGAGACCGAGCCGCCGCAGCCAGTCGATCTGTTGCGTCGGGCTGAGGCGAGGCGCCGCGCTGATCAGTCGACGGCCAACACGGAGGCTGGGCAAGATGCTGTCGAGTTCAGCCGAAGGCCCGATGCGGAGCTGATCAAGGCCCTGCTGCGAGGAGAGCACTAAGTGGATCGCGCGACCAAGGAGGCGCTCGTTGAGCGTTTTCGCGCCTATTTGGATCAGCCACCAGCGGTGACGCAGGCGGGTGCAAAGCTGTCCAGCGATGCGCCTGATGCGTCGGTCGCACTGGATGCACCGGATGCACCGGAGGCGATCAATGCGCCTTCGGATGCCCCTGACCTGTTTAGCCTGCTCGCCGAGCTGGCGGCGTTGAAGAACGAGGTCAAGCTCGAATCACGCCAGGTCAAGACCGCGCTCGATGAGTTTCGGGGCCTATTCGAGGCCTTGCAAGCGGCTGGTACCCGGCTTGAGCAAGAGCAGCAGCGTCGGCGCGAGCAGGAGCGCGCGGCGCGCACACGCGAGCAAAAGGAGCTGCTGCTGGAGCTCTTGGAACTGCGCGACCGGCTCCAAGCTGGCCAGGCAAGTGCGGCGGGCTATCGGCCTAAGGGGCTGTTTGGCCGGCGTCGAGCGCGGGAATTCGCGGCGGCGATGGCTGAGGGGCTGGCCATGAATCTGCGTCGGCTCGATGAGACCCTGGCCCGTCGCGGCGTGCGGCCGTTGCCCGCCCTCGGCAAGGTCTTCGACCCGCATCGGATGCATGCCGCCGAGCTCGCCTTTGATCCACAGATCCCTGTCGGTCAGGTGATCGCCGAGCGCCGCCCTGGTTTCCTGCTCGAGGGCGAGCTGTTGCGCATCGCCGAGGTGGTCGTCAACCGTCCCGAGAGTGCCGAGTCTGCCGCAGCTGCTGGGTCTGACGAGCTTGCCGAATCAGCCGCACCTGCCGAAAAACCGATTATCTAGACATCGACCGAGCCTTATCTCATGAGCGACATCATCATCGGCATTGACCTTGGCACCACCAACTCGGAGGTCGCCGTGCTGCGCGACGGCCGCCCGGAGGTGCTCGAGGTCGACGGCTCCCGCATCCTGCCCTCGATCGTCGGCCTTGCCGATGATGGCTCGCTGTTGGTCGGCCAAGCCGCGCGCAATCAATATGCCCTCTATCCAGAGCGCACCATCCGCTCGGTGAAGCGGCGCATGGGCGAGGATGTGCGGCTGCCGATGGGCGATCAATCCTACAGCCCGCAGGAGATCTCGGCGCTGATCCTGAAACGGCTCAAGCGCGCGGCCGAGGCGCATCTGGGCGAAGAGGTGGAGAAGGCGGTGATCACGGTGCCGGCCTACTTCTCCGATGCTCAACGTCAGGCCACTCGCAATGCCGGCGAGCTTGCCGAGCTTGAGGTGGTGCGCATCATCAACGAGCCCACCGCCGCCGCGCTGGCCTATGAGGTCAACGCCGTGGAGCCGCGCACCATTCTGGTCTACGACCTTGGAGGTGGCACCTTCGATTGCTCGGTGGTGCGCGCCGGTGGCGAGATTACCGAGGTGCTGGCCAGCCACGGCAACACTCATCTAGGTGGCGATGATTTTGATGCCAAGCTCATCGAGCATGTGGTTGCGCATCTGCAGGAGCAGCACAACTGTGATCCGCGCGAGAATGCGGCCGCGATGGCGCGGATCAGCCGCGCCTGCGAGGGCGCCAAGATCGCGCTGAGCGATGCCCCCTATGCGCGCATCGACGAAGAATATCTGCTCCCAGATCGCAATCCGCCGGTCAACCTGTCGATGGAGATCAGTCGTCTCGACTACGAGGCGATGATCGAGGGCTACATCGACGAGACCCTGGATGCCGTGCACACGGCGCTGAAGGGGGCCGAGCTGACCGTGACCGATATCGACGAGGTGGTGCTGGTCGGCGGTGCCACCCGCACCCCGGTGATCCAGCAGCGGTTGGAAGAGATGCTCGGCATGCAGCCGCGCGCCGAGATCGATCCCGACCTCTGCGTGGCGGCTGGGGCCGCGGTCCAGGCCGGGGTGATGGCGGGACAGTCGACGAGCACGGTGTTGGTGGATGTGACGCCCTACACCTTCGGCACCAGCGCCCTCAGCGAGATGAACGGCATGCCCTATCCGCACTGTTTCGTGCCGCTGATCCGCAAGAATACACCGATCCCGGCCAGTAAGACCGAGGCCTTCCAGACCATGTTCGACGGTCAGGAGGCGGTCGACGTGCGCATCTAGCAGGGCGAGGACCCTGATGCGCTGAATAACACCGAGATCGGCTCGTTCCGGATTGAGGGGCTAAGCGATGTGCCGGCCGGCAACGTCATTCTGATGCGCTGCGAGCTGGATCTGGACGGCATCCTCAAGGTGACCGCGATCGAGAAGCGCAGCGGGCTGGAGAAGCACATCGAGATCGATAATGCGACCGCCCGGTTTGAGGCGCAGGAGCTTGGCGCAGCTAGACAGCGTTTAGCGAGTCTTATCGAGGGTGACGCCGAGCCTCTCGACGAGGACAGCGCGGGTGTCGACAAGGAGCAGCACCGCGAGCAGGTGCAAGCCAAGGCCTTGCTCAACAAGGCCGAGGGGCTGCTTTCGAGTGCGAGCGCCGAGGATAAGGAGGATCTGATCGACCTGATCGAAGCCGTCCGCGATACCCTGGATGCCTCGGATAAGGAGGGCCTCAAGCGCTCAACCGACGCGCTTGCGGACCTGCTCTACTACCTCGAGACCTAAGCTGTGCGACGCCCCTGCAGTCGTACAAGTCTTCATGGAACGCTGTCCTAATTGTCGCGCTCGTCTTGGTGATGGCAAGACCTGCCGCCGCTGCGGCATGGAGCTTGGTCTGTTGCAGTCTACCGAGCAGGCTGCCGAGGAGTGGCTGCACCGTGCCATCGCGCATCTGATGCGCGATGAGCCCGAACTCGCAGAGCAAGCGTTGCATCGGACCTTGGGGCTGCGCCGTGATCCACTCGCGGAATCATTGCTCGGCCTGCTAAGCGCGAGTACCACGGTCGCGGCAAGCGCTGATCATGAGGCTGATGAGGAGGCGGAAGTCGATGATGTGGTACGCGCGGCTCGGGCCGAGCGCATCCCCGGCCGTCGTCTGCGCGCCTTATACAACCGGCTCTTTCACAGGCATTGAGCAGTCTTTGCGGCCATCGACGGGCGTTGCCGGTTTCAGTGCTTGCTGTGGGATGTGTTGATTGTCGAGCCTGACGGAGCGCGAGCGGGTCTCGTGCGGATGCTCGCTCGATCGGAACCAGGTGGTTTGCAGCACGAGGCGTGGCGCTTGAGAGGCTCGACGGGATTGGCGATGTCGCCGCGGCGCAAAGCTAGAGGCTCTCTTGCAGCTGTTGAGCGAGTGCGCTCGGCGTACCCGTAACCTCGACCTGGCCGGTGGCGAGCGCGGCCTCGATCATGGCCGGGAAGCCTGTGGTGGTCGGGTCGAGGGCGAGGATTCGCCCGCCGCGTGCCGCGACGCGTGCCGCGCCGTGGGAACAGTCGTGGCCGAGGCCGGATAGGATGACCAGGGTGACGCGCTCAGCATAGGTGTCCGCCACCGTGTCGAGCAGGGCATCCAGGGCTGGCACGGCATTCAGCGGGTGTGCATCGACCAGCACATAGCGACCCTGTTCAAGCCCGACATCAAAGCCGGCCGGACACAGATGCAGCTCGCCGGCCTTGGGATAGTCGCCGGTCTCGACCATGGTCAGTGGCTGGCGCGAGTGAAGCTGCAGCAAGGTTGCGAGCTGGCTGTCGCCGTTCGGTGGTAGGTGTAGTGCGACCAGGACCGCGGCGCGCTCGCCGAGGTCCAACGCATCGAGTAGCGCGAACAAGGGGTCGCTCGCCCCAGCCGAACCGCAGATCACCACGCAGGCCGGCGGCTGCTCGGGCACTGAGGGCGCTGGAGCCCGCTGCGGCTCCGCCAGGGCTTCCTCTGGCAACGATGCCGCTGGGGCCGCCGTGGGTGTTTGCAGTGAAGAGCTGGCCTTGAGTCTTTGAACGTCGCGGAGATAACGCGCCACCACCACGCTGTTGAGCAGTTCCTTGCGCAGATAATCGTAGGCACCGAGCAAGAACATCTCGCGGGCGACCTGTTCCGAGCCTGCACCGGTCAATGAGATCACGATTGGCGATTGCTGGCTCCAGTGCAGTCGGAGGATGCGCAGGATCTCAGCGCCGCTCAGGTCGGGCAGCCGATAGTCGAGAAAGACCAGATCCAGATGCTCCCGGCGCGCGACCTCGATGGCGGCTCGCCCGGTGGTTGCGGTGAGCACGCGCCAGCGGCCGACATTGGCCTTAACGATCAGCCGCTGCAGGTTCTCGAGGTCGAAGGGATCATCGTCCACGATCAGCAGGCTCAGCTCCGGCTGAGCTGGGGTCGCAACTGGCCACAGATGGGCGCCGAGCACTCGGATGCGCGCAACCGCTGCCGGTAGCTCAGCGCGATCGACCACCGCAAGCGGGCTGGCCGAGGCCCAGTGCTGATGCGCCGCCTCGATGTTGCTGGCGAGCAGGACCAGCGGCGTGCCGTTGAGCAGCCGAGCCTGTGCCAGGAGCTTTAGGTACTGGACACCCGCAGTCGCTCGCGATGGTGCGGACCCCGGTTCCCCTGAGTCGCCAAGGTCAACCACCAGCAAATGGCCGTTTGCACCGGGCTCTCGACGGCTCTTACGCAGCTGGCCGAAGGCGAGCTCAGGGACTTCTTCGCACTCCACCTGAAGCCCCGGTGCCTGGCGCTCGCACTCGCGGCGGAAGCGGCTACCGAGGGTCGCGTCATCGGTGATCAGTAGAATGCGGTAGCGCACCATAGCCATCGGGGTTCTCCATCTCTGACCCGGTCTAATCAGGCATTGTATGACGAGGCTATCTTGGCCAATGCAGCAGTACACGGGTGCCGCGCGGTTGCGCCGAGGTGAGCTCGACGTGGCCGCCTTGCGCCTCGAGCTCACGGCGCACCAGACTCAGCCCGAGCCCGCTGCCTTCGATACCAGGACGCTGGTCCAACACCTGAAACATCTCGAAGGCGCGCGCGCGGTCGGCTGGCGGGATGCCAGGTCCATCATCCTCAATGCTGAGCCAGGCGCCTTGAGCGTCGGTCCAGCCGCGCAGTTGGATGTGTCCCTCGGTGCGGTCATGGTGGACGATGGCGTTGCTGATCAGGTTCGCCAAGACCTGCTGCATCCCGACCCGGGAGGCCTGTATCTGAGGGAGGTCGTCATCGACATCGATCTGGAACCGCGGCGGGACGTCCAGCGTCGCGATGACGGTCTGCACCAATGCGCTCAAGTGCAGGGTTTCCCTCTGCGCATCACTCCGGCCGCTGCGGGCATAGTCGAGTAGATCGCGGAGCAGCCGCTCCATGTGCTGTACCCGTGAGCGCAACTGCTCCAGATGGCCGCGCGCGCTTGGCGAGAGTGCGGTCTCGTCCTCTTCGATCCAGCGTGTGATGTTGCCCACCGCGCGTAGCGGTGCGCGCAGATCGTGCGAGGCCGCTTGCACGAAGCGCTCAAGCTCCTCGTTGACTTCGGCCAGCTTGCGGTTGGTTTGGTCGATGGCGTTGGCCCGCTCGCTGCGCTGATCGGCGATCTGCACCGCCAGATCGACGACCCGCTCGCGCACCGCCAGCACCACGCGCTCATCGGCGTCGTCCCACTCGCGACAGTGCTCGCGACGCGCCTCCTTCCAGAGCGCGAACGAGGCGCGCGGATGCAGGCGACCGGTGGCGTCTTCGATCTTCGGCTCGCGCGGGTCGCCGGCCCAGCGGACCTCTTGCAGCTCTTGACCGCGCAGCCAGATCAGTCGGGTGTCCTTGCGGCCTGGCAACAGGGTGCCGATCAGTCCGCCGACGCCTTCGGTATCGCACCCGGGCAGCAGGGCGGCCAAGTGCTCGGTATCGAACAGCGCGGCGCCCGGCTGGCGCTGCTCGATGGCGGCGCAGGCATCGCGCAGCAGTGTTTCGGAGGGGACCTGACCGGCGCTATAGACTTGCTCCGGGGTGAGCACGGCGAAACCGCTGGCATCCACGGCCTCAGCCAGTCTCGTCGTCTCTTGCCCGAGTGCGTCACCAAGATGTCGGCCGGCGCTGATGGCAGTAACCAGCGAGTCGCCGATGCTTGCCATGGGCAGCATGCGGACGCTGATCTCGCGCTCGAGGCTGACGCTGAGCTGACGCGCCGCGATCAGGCTCAGTAGCTCGCAGGCCTGGCGGATCGGGAAGGGTACGGGACGCGAGCTGCGATGATGGCAGGCGATCAGGCCCCAAAGGCGACCTTCGCGTTGCAACGCCAGGGACATCGAGGCACCGACATCCATGTTGCGCAGATAGGCCTGATGGACCGGGGAGAGGCCCCGATACACGGCAGGCCCGAGATCCAGGCCGCTGGCGAGCGCGGGCGGCTCCAGGGGCACCGGCTCGGCGTCGCGATCGACGATCAGCCGCAGCGGGTTGCGCAGGAACAGCTCGCGCACCGGCCGCGGGATATCCGAGCTCGGGTAATGCAGACCAAGGAACGAGGGCACCTCGGCACTGGCGTCCTCGGCGACCACTTCGCCATGGCCGTCGCGGCCAAAGCGATAGGCCATGACGCGCTCGAAGCCGGTCAGGCTGCGAACCGCCTGCACCAGACGAGCGAGCAGTGTCTGCAGGTCGGCCGCCTTCTCGAGTGCCTCGGCGGCGGGGCGCAGCTGCTCCAGCAAGGCGTTCGGATCATCAGGGACGGCACCGGCTGGCTCCAGCTCGAGCAGCAACAGGCCAGCGTTGTTGCGATCGAGCAGCAGATGATAAGGCTGTTGCCCAAGACGAACGCTGATGGGCTCGAGCATCGCGGCGCTTAGCTGCGCGCTGATCGGTTGACTCACTTCCGTCGCGAAGCGGGGCCGGAACGGTCGCGGAAACCGGCCTGGGAGCTGTTTGAGCAGCGCGTCGAGCCCGATCTGCTCAAGAATGCGCTCCGGCTTCAGCAGGCCGTCGGGCTGTTTGCGCCGAACGGCATCCGGGTTGGCCGCTGGGTCTGCGTCTAGAGCCACACCTGAAGAGGCGGCAGGGTCAGCATCGGGCAGCAGTTGCGCGAGGTTGGCACTATGGCAAACCGGTCGCTGCTGCGCGTCAACGGCGATCAGTACCGCACTGGGTTGGATCGAGGCCGGCGCATGCACCGGCTCACGGTCGCAGGCATGGAGCTCAGTCGGCTGCAGCGAGGACATCATCGCGCTCTCTCGGGCCTCTGGTAACGACAAGGAGCCGCAGCCGGTCGACGTCGGTGCTGAGCACCTGCTTCGACAGACTGGCCAAACGACAGGATACGCGAAAGCTTGCAGGAGGTAAGGACCTGCGGCGGGTGGCGCCTAATCCAAGCGTTTCTTGAAGCGCAGTGAGGCGAGCAGCAGCCCAAGCACCATGAAGCCCAGCAGCCAAAGGGTATCCTCGGCGACCTGATCGAGGCTGGCGTCGCGCAGCATGACGGCGCGGATGGCGCGCATGAAGTGGGTCGCTGGCAGCACCTCGGCGATGTACTGGGCCGGGACCGGCATGCCCTCATACGGGAACATGAAACCCGAGAGCAGGATCGACGGCAGCAGGATGAACACGGTCATCTGCATCGCCTGGAGTTGATTGCTGGCGATGGTCGAGAGCACCAGTCCGAGCGCGAGGCTGGCGCCGATGAAGGCGAGCGTGGCGACCGCTAGAGCGAGGAGAGAGCCATGGAGCGGTACGCCGAAGATGAGATGGCCGAGCAGCAAGATGATCGAAGTCTGCACCAGACCGATGACGATGTAGGGCAGGATCTTGCCCAGCATCAGCTCAAGCGGTCGCACTGGGGTGTTGATCAGCATCTCCATGTTGCCGCGCTCGCTTTCGCGCACGATAGCCGCCGAGGTGAACATCACCATGGTCATGGTCAGGATCACCGCGACCAAGCCGGGCACGATGTTGATCGCGGTGCGCTGCTCCGGGTTGAAGAAGAGCGCGACGGCGAAGGTGGGCGTGCTGCGGTTGGCGGGCCGTCGCAACAGCTCGGTCAGCGGCATCGCGCGCAGACCCTTGATGGCGCCGGCGATCATGGTGTCGGAGCCGTCGACGATCCATTGCGCGACCGGTCGGCTGGTCTGCTCATCGCTGGAGGGCGGGGTCTGTAGCCCGGCGCCGACGCTGGCGCTGCGGGCCACGCGCTGGCTGAGATCGGGCGGGATGATGAAGGCGGCGCGCACCCGGCCCTCGACGATGGCGTCCTGCGCCAACGAGATATCGACATAGCGCTCGGTGAAGGTGACGACCTGGGTCGCCTCGACCGCCTGCGTCAGCACCCGGCTGAGGCCACTGTTGGCCTGATCGACCAGTGCCGCCGGGATATCACGCACATTGGTGTTGATCGCGTAGCCGAACAGCACCAGCTGCACGAGCGGGATCATGATGACCATGCCGAGCGTCGCGCGATCGCGCCTTAGCTGGATCAGCTCCTTGGACAGGATCGCGAGGATGCGCCGGGCCGATTGCAGCAAGCCATTCATCGGTGGCTGCGCCCAGAGTGATCTTCAGTGCGAGCCCCAGAGCGGTTTGCCGCGTGTATGCTGGCGCGATCGGTGGCGCATGCGTCCTCGAGATCGGCGCCTTCTTGACCCTCTTCTTGGGCTCCTTCATGGGCTCGGAGGCTCGCCCCGAGCTTGGCCCCAGCTTGCGCGCCAGGGCTCTCATGGTCAGCGTCGGTGGCGCCACTCGCTTGGGGCTGCTCTCGGCTTGTGCCTGGCCTTGCGTGCTGACCCGTGCTGCTGACGAATACGTCTTCCAAACTTGGCCGCACCAGCTCCAGCCCGGTGGGGGCGGGTCGCAGCGACTGCGCCTTCAGCCAGGCGATTGGGTCATCGACGCGAACCTGCACCAACACTCGCAATCGGCTGCCAAGCTGTGCCGCTGAGATCACCTCCGGCAATGCCGTGAGCTGCTGCTTGAGCGCACGCAGATCGGGCGCCTCGACCTCAACCACATGAGCCCCTATCGCCGCCATCAGCTCAGTCGGCGAGCCATCGGCGCGCTTGTGACCGGACTCCATGATCGCGAGACGATGGCAGCGCTCGGCCTCATCCATGTAGTGGGTCGAGACCAGGATGCTGGCGCCGGCATCGATGAGGTCGAACAGCCGCTCCCAGAAATCGCGGCGGTTCTCGGGGTCGACCGCCGAGGTCGGCTCATCCAAGAACAAGAGCGTCGGCGCGTGGATGGTTGCTGCGGCTAGGGCCAGGCGTTGACGCTGCCCACCGCTCATGCGTCCGGCGCGTCGGTTGCGCATCGGCTCCAGCGCATAGGTCGAGAGCAGCTCGCTGATCCGCTGGCGCGCAATGCGATGACTGAGGCCGTAGATCTCGGCGACGAAGCGGAGGTTCTCGGCGACGGTGAGGTCGTCGTAGAGCGAGAACTTCTGGGTCATGTAGCCGATCCGACGCTTGAGGCGTTCGGCATCGCACGGCAGTTGATGGCCGAGCACCGTGACGGTGCCGGCGGAGGGCGTCAGCAGTCCGGTCAACATGCGCACCGTGGTCGTCTTGCCGCAGCCGTTGGGGCCGAGAAAGCCATAGATGGTTTGTGGCTCGACGGTGAGATCCAGGGCATCGACGGCGGTTAGCATGCCGAAGCGGCGGGTGAGGCCGCGCGCCTCGATCACGGGCTCGGTCACGGTAGCTCGACCTGTGCCGGCACGCCATTTGGTAGCTTGGCAGCGCTGTCTGGAAGCTCGACCTCAGCCAGGTACATCAGCCGTGCGCGATCGCTGGCATTGAGCGCGTAGTAGGGTGTGAAGGCTGGGTCGGAGCTGATCCAGCGTACGCTGCCCTCGAAGGTCTGCTCGAGTCCATCGACCCGCACCTTGAGCGAATCGCCCTTGTTGATCTTGACCCGATAGGGCTCCGGCACATAGACCCTGGCGTAGGGCGCCTTGCCGGCGAGCAGCACCGCGACGGGGCTGCCGATGGTGACCCGCTCGCCGAGGTTCCAAGGCAGGCTGTCGAGCACCCCATCGCGGGTGGCGACGACGGTCAGCTCGGCCAGTAACGCCTGTTTGTACTCAAGCTCAGCCCGCGCCGCATTCAGCTCCGCCTCGGCTTGACTGATCTCCTCTGGGCGCGTGCCGGCCAGCAGTGCATCGAGCTTCTCCTTCGCCTCATCGAGCCGAGCGCTGGCGGCATCACGCAGTGCCTTGGTCCGATCGACCTCGGCCTGACTGACGGCCTTGCGACCGAGTAGCTCGGCGTTACGTTCATAGGTGATCTCGGCCTCGCGCAGATCCGCCTCGGCGCCCGCGACCTGCGCCCGGGCTGCCGCGATGTCTTGGTCACGCGGGCCATTGCGCAACTGCTGCAGATGCGCCTCGGCCTGCGCCACCTGAGCCTTGGCGCGCTCGACCTCGGCACGTTGCTGGCGATCATCGAGCTGAGCGAGCAAGGTGCCCTTGGTGACCGGGGAGCCCTCGGCGACGGGCAGCCCGAGGATGATCTCAGCGGCGGTGGCGGTGAGGGCAACACGATCGCGTTCCAGGGTTCCGAGCGCGAGCGGCTCTTCATCGCTAAAGCAGCCGCTGATGATCGCCGTAACAATGATCGAGAGATAAAGTCTGAACCCGAGCATGGATGAAGCCCTCACGAGCGCGCAGGTGCAGTCCTTGGGACAGATGTCGGGTCAGACCGCGGAGCAGATTGCAGGCTGCAAGCACTTGCTTGCAGTCAGCTAGACATGAGTTTAATCCCTTTTTGACAACCAGCTCGCTTGCAGCGGATGCCATTCGTCATCGCGCCGCGGTGGCAGTAGGTCGCGGCGCAGCGTTCTGAGGTCAGGTAGCTTGCCGCTGGCGCTGGTGCCGAGCGCAAAGGGGTCCTCGGTCTCGAGCAGGTCGCCCATCTCGGCCTCGATGGCGTCTGGGTCTTCGCCGGCCTCCATCCGCCGCATTGCCTCGGCCATGCCGTCGCCTAGTTTTAGACCGGTGGCGTCGAACAGCCGTCGCATCATGCGAGCGGCCTGCTTGGGGTCGTCTTCGTCAATGCCCTCGAGCTCGCCTTCCATCGACGCGAGTGCGCGCATCATCTTCTCCTCGTCCATGCCGGGCGGCAATGCATCGTCTTGCTGATCGTTCTGCTCGCCGCGCCCTTTGGAGATGGCAAACGGTGAGGCTTGGCGCTCGAGCTGTGGGCGTCGACAGTCTGGGCAGGCCGGCACTGTGGCGGTGTCGACCTTGCGGGAGAAGAAGTTATAGATCGCGTGGCAGTTGGGGCAATAGAACTCGTAGACGGGCATGGTCGGATCACCCTGCTTGGGATGAAATGCTCAAGGTTTAGGCGGCTGGGCGGCGGCCGTCCGGTGCTGCGAAACGGATCAGTCGCATCGGAACGCTCCCGAGGGTGTAGAAGCCAAGCCCCGAATGATCGAGGACCCTAGCGGTCGGTAGAATAGCCGTCAACGCCTAGAAACCGCTGAGCCAACATGATGCTGGATTGGAACGCCATCGATACCGTCTTCCTCGATATGGACGGCACGCTGCTGGACCTGCGCTTTGACAACCACTTCTGGCTCGAGCATGTCCCACTGCGCTATGCCGAGTCGAGAGGGATCTCGCTGACGGCTTCTAAGGACGACCTCTATGGACGCTATCAGGCGCTGCTGGGCTCGCTGCAGTGGTACTGCGTCGATCACTGGACGCAGGAGCTTGCACTCGACATCGCGATGCTCAAGGCGGAGGTCGATCACTTGATCGCGATTCACCCGCATGTGCTGAGCTTCCTCGAAGCCCTGGCCGATGCTGGCAAGCGTCGCGTCCTGGTGACCAACGCGCATCAGAAGTCGATCGAGCTGAAGATGCGCAAGACCCGTCTCGATGGCCATCTGGAGCACATCGTCTGTTCTCATGACCTAGGTGCTGCGAAGGAGTCGCCCGAGTTCTGGCCGCGGGTGCAAGAGGTCGAGCCCTTCGATCCGCAGCGGACCCTGTTCGTCGACGACAGTCTGCCCGTGCTGCGGGCTGCTCGTGCGTATGGCTTCCGCTGGCTGCTGGCGATCCTGGCCCCGGATTCCGCGCAGCCGGCGCGCACCTGCGACGAGTTTGATGCGATCGCGGATTTTTCCGCGCTATTGCCGGCTCTGGAAGCCATAGCGGCACCGCTGCCGGGCGCTCAAGAACGGCACGACCACCGCTCTGCCTAAGCGTGTGCATTGGCACCAAGGCGATGTTAGTGAAAGCTCACACTGCCTTGCTGCTCTTTTTGATCGCGTGCGTTAGCAGCAGGTCGATCGCTCTCGCTCAGCAGGAACACCAGGGCATCCATGACATGGTTGGCGACGGCCGAGGGCGGATCGAGATAGAGCGCGTTCCAGGCCTGGGCGCGGTGCTGGTCGTAGTCTGGCGCCTGGCCAGGATGGCGCTGCTCCCAGGCCAGGCGCACGGCGTGGCCGATCACGACGTCGACATAGAGGGTGTCGTCGATGCGCAGCTCGGGATTCTTACTCATCACGATCATCAAGACCTCCAACGTCTCCTTGTAGAGCTGTAGGCTATCCGGTGCCGGGGTCTTGTTGAGGATGTGGATGACGCGGTCCTTGAAGAGTTTCTCGCCACGGGTCATGTCGGCGCATAGGCTGTGATCCAGCCGCAGCTTGGGGTTCCACTGATCGCCGATGACCAGGCCGAGGCTCTGGTTGACGATATCCCAGACCCCTGCGAAAAAGCCGTCGCTGAAGCGCCCGAGGTTGCCCTGCGTGATGCGCCAGTCGTGCCAATTCGCGGCGTCGCCGAGGTCCGGGTCCAGGCTGGCGTCGAAGCTCACACGGATCATGCCGCTGGAATCCGACGACACCTGCATGAGCTCCCGTTGCAGAAGGGTATCGGTCGCGTCCTGGTAATGCTCGAGCACGTCCCGAATCCCCTTGGCGAAGCGGTGTGGCGGCAGATCGAGCAGCTCATCGAGTGCGTCGTTGATCGACACGCGCGCCTCCGGTCGCTGGCGCACCGCGACCAATTGCAGCAGGCGGCCCGTGCGGATCAGCGTCATATCGCTGAACAGCTCCCGATGCGAGCGCAGGAGCAGGCCAAGGTTCAGAATCAGCTCCTGGGTCAGGATCTGGGCACGAAGGTCATCGGGGTTGAACTGGCGAATGGCCTGCAGCAGCTCGGCCGCACCCATAGGCCGGCGAAACGTCGAGTGACGGCTGTAGGAGCGGGACACACTCAGCGCAAAATGGTGCACGACGATCTCGGTGGCGGCGCCCTCCAGGTTGATGTCGTGCTTGCCGAGCACCGCGGCGCTGAGCCGGATCAGGTTCCAGCGGCGCGCCTTGCAGGCTCGCATGTAGACCTCTTCGAGCAGGTCACCGATGCGCGCAGGTCTGTCGCCCTCGGCACCGAGTCCGGTATCGAGCTCGAGGCCATGTCGTGACGCCAGGACACGCAAGACGTCGAACTGGGTGCGGAGCGTCGCTGGGGTGCGCAGCCGTTCGAACAGCGCCTGATCTTCAAGGGAATCGATGGTGTCTGATTGGTCTTCGGGGACGGCATTGCCGCCGTCACTCTGCTCTGGGGCGACTGGGAGCAGTCCGGAGCAGGGGCGGTCGTCCTGCGCTTGCGCGTCCTCGGGAAATTGATAGCCGTGGAGGATGTCGATGCGCTCGCGTGCGGCCGTGGGCAGAAATCCCGCCACGCGGCCGAGCTGCACCGGTGTTCCACCGACCTCACCCTCTCGGCAGGCGTTCATGAAGTCGAGCAAGGCGACGTGACCGTCGTCCGTCAGCATGCGCTCACTGACGACCAAGATGACCAGCGGCCGCCCCGGACGGTCCCACTGCTTGCTGACGTAGGTCAGGCTCATCTTCAGCCGCTCGACCAGCATGGCGTTGTCGAGGGCTAGATAGAAGTCGTGACGATTCATGAAATGCGGCTGGAACAGCATCGGTCGTCCCTCGATGGTGTAGACGACGCTGGTCGCCAGTCCGCGCAGGTGACGCAGGGGCCGACCGCTCAGTCCGAGGCGCGGGTTGCGGCCGAGCTGGCAGTAGGCCTCGGCCAGGGAGGCCGCCTCATGGATGACGACCGGCGCGACCTCGCGGCGGGTCTCCGCCTTGATGCCCTTGCTCTCCAGCTCGAGCTTCACGCTCGACGACTCGGCCAGCAGGGCAAACTGCACCCGACGTCCGCGCTGCCGGCCGATCCGCAGGTGCCGGCCGAGGGGATCGATGTCAGCGACATCGAGCAGACCATCTTGGATCAGGGCGCCCAGGAGGTAGAGTCCCTGCGCCCAGACGAGTGGCACGTTGTCATTGGGCTCCCGCGCTTGACTGCCTGGGGCCTCTCGCTCTGCGTCGATCCGGTCCGCGGGCACGCGATAGAGCTCCGGTAGCAGCAGGTCCCCGTCCTGCTCCACCAACAGGCCCTGCAACTTGTCCCGGTATGCCCTGGCCTTTGACGCATCGCCACGGAACAGGTGATGGAGCAGCAGATAGGTAAAGAACAGCGGCCATTCGCACTCGATGTGCTCGAATTGCAACAGCTCCTCGGGCTCGTAGTGCAGCCGCTCGGGGTCCTCGATCGCCGTCTGGTGGCCATCGCGCAGAAACCGCTTGCAGCCGTAGCGGCCTTCCAGCTTGCCGACGACCTCATCGACCGTGGTGTCGACAAGCTGCCTGTCCTCCACCGCAAAGGCCGGAAACCCGACGACGCTGAGGGTTGCCGCGTCGACCTCTTTCGACAGGGATTCGCTCGGCAGGCTGGATTCGAGGGTAATGCGGGCGCGGGCCACATCATCGGGCGCAACGTGCACGACGGACGCCTGACCTCCACCCGGGCCGAACAGGTTGAAGCCGTTCATGGCCTCCAGCGCCGCCTTGGCCATGCCGACCGAGCTGCTATTGATCTCAGCGACCCCGTGGTTGGCCTTGTTGCCGCGCTCCCAGATGCCGTAGTCCGGCGTGCGGTAGGCGCGGCCGATGTAATGCACCAGGTTCTGGACGAAGTTGACCTCGTCGATGGTGAAGATGATGCGCAGACCCGAGGCGGTCATCTGCGCCAGCATGAGCAGGAACAGCGAGGTCGCGTCGATCTGCAGGTGTCCCCATTGGTCGTCCCCAACCACGGGGTCACCGGTGCCGGTGTCGTACTTGGCATGTAGGGCGTCGAGCGGGTCGAGCGTCTGCTTGAAACGCTCCACCTTGTCCGACTGGCGCATCATCGCGATCAGCAGCCCGCGCATCAGCTTGACTACGCTCTGTTCCAACAGCAGGGTGCGGCCGTCGCTCTCATCGAGCCGACGATAGGCCAGGCCCAGCCCCCACGCCGCCAGGATGCTGTAGACGTTGTCGCGGACCCAGGCGTCGGTATAGTCGCCGTGTGCCGTGATCGCCGTACTGGCCGGCAGGAGCCCGGTAATGGGATGTTGGCGTGACAGGATGATCCGGGTCACCTGCCGGTAGTAGCGCTCCAGCGGGCTCAGGGAGGCCCCAGATGATGGTCGAGTGGATGTTTGCTGCATGCTGCTTGCTGAGCTCGTGGAGGCTATGTTTCAACCCGTGCAGCCTGACCGGCGCGGTCAGTGGCTATCCCGGGCAACGATTTGGTTGAGCCTGGCATCTTTAGGTAGCGGATGACTATCTGCATCCGCTGTCGAGGGAACTATAGCCGTTCCACCTGATTGGCGGACAACACGCGCGAAAGACATCAGGATTGCCCGGCTCAGCCTGTTCAGAGGTCAGGGCGAATGGCGATTGCTGTCGGGGCTATAAAGGCAAAACTTAGATTGGGGTTGTTCGGGATATCCTGAAGTCCTTGCTGCCTTGCGGTTCGGCTGCCGCTGTGCTGAACGGCGTCGCGCGCTCGGGAGGGTGCCAATGCGCGGCGCGCTGTCATTGCTGATCGCCGCGCCCATCTATCGGGAATAACCCAGTCCGTCGAGAGACTTGATAGGCCCGAGCAACCCCACACTTGAGCCTTTGAGCCTTTGAAGGTCGTCGCATGCGAGCACTTCACCGCTGACGGTAGAGCACGGGTCGCGATGGACGTTTCCATGTTACGAATGCTCGACCAAACGCTGTTCCTACTGCACGCGGCGTTGGTGCTGTTTAACCTGACTGGGTGGATCTGGCAACGCACCCGGCGCCTGCACCTGATCGTGATTGGACTCACATTCGGCTCTTGGGTCGGGCTCGGCGCCTGGTACGGCTGGGGCTACTGCCCGATGACCGACTGGCATTGGCAGGTCAAGACCGCTCTGGGCGAGACCGCTTTGCCGGCGTCATACGTCAAGTATTACGCAGACGCGCTGACGGGGAAGGCATGGAATCCGGCGCTCGTCGACGCCTGGGTCGTCGGCTTGGCGTTGACGGCGCTGGTGTTGTCAGTCGTGCTCAACTGGCGTGATTGGAAGCGGCGGCGAGATCGGGGCTGCGAGAAGGCGACAGACTATGCCGATCGCGACGGCGTAGGCTGAGAGCCGATTGAAGACCGACCCACACGCGCTCAGACCAGCCTGCTCAATATAACCAGCGCATCTGATCTCCACGGCGAGGCGCCAACCGCATCGATGCACGGGTTGCTTCTACGCCATGCAGGCCCAACTCGCTTTCGCATGATCAAGCACAGTTTATCGGCCTTGCGCCATCTGCTTCCGGGGCGCCTGGGCAAGCCGCGCCAACCGCCCGCGACCGTGGCAGAGGTCGATCTCAACCGGCTGCTGGGGACCTGGTTCGAAGTGGCAAGATTGCCGAATCTCGAGGCGGACGGCCCAGGGCAGCACAGCGTTAATGTCACTGCGACCTCTTCCAAGCGCCCCGACGGCCTCATCACCGTCCAAACCGTCGCTCACAACGCAAAGGCGGGGATGCGGCGCAACGAGGTCAACGGTATCGTCCACCCGGCCGACCCGAGCGGCTCCAAGCTGATCTTGAGATTCTTCAAGCTGATTCGAGGCGACCTCTGGGTGATCGGCTTGGACCCTGATTATCGATGGGCGCTGATGGGCACGCCGAGCCGCCGGCGGCTTTGGCTCATCGCCCGTACCCCGCACGTCGAGCCCAGCGACTATGACCAGGCCATGGCGATCGCCGGTGCGCAGGGCTACGATGCAGCGCGCGTCAGACCAACCCTGCAACAGGTCGCGGCATGAATGCAGGATGTGATGCTTCGCGTAGCCTTTTTCGCCGACACCCAGCGAATACTCAGTGATAGCTCGCGTCTGCTGACACCTTGCCGCGGAAGATCCAGTAGACGGTGGCGGTGTAGACCAGGATCACCGGAAGCACCACCAAACCGATGCCGTAGAAGAGAAAGCTGAGGCTAGCGCTGGGCGCTGCGGCCTCGGCAACGGTCAGATGGTAGGGGACGATCCAGGGCCAGAAGCTGCCAGCGAGCATCGCGAATGCAGTAAAGAATAGGGCTGAGGCCATCACCCAGGGCTGCCGATCCTGTCGCGCCTCAACACCGCGCAAGAGCCCCCAAGCGGCTGCGGTGGCGAGTAGCGGAAACAGGAAGAGCCAGGGTCTGGCAAGCCAGCGCTGGACAACCTCGAAGTCGCCAACCAAGGTTGCGATGAGCGCAAGGGCGACGAAGCCGATAACGCCCTTCATCAGCTGCGGCAGCCAGGAATAGGCCCAGTCGCGCAGATCCCCCTCGGTCTTTAGTACTAGCCAACCGGCACCCAGCAGGGTATAGCCGAGCACTAGCCCAACGCCACAGAGGATTGGGAAGGGAGCAATCCAGTCAAATGGGCCACCGGCGAAGCGGCCATCCTCGACCGAGATGCCAGCGACCATGGCGCCGATCGCTGCGCCTTGGACGAAGGCTGCGACGATGGAGCCAAGGATGAAGCCTAGATCCCAGAGCCAGCGGTGGCGCTGATCCTTGTAGCGGAACTCAAAGGCAACGCCGCGCAAGATCAGGGCCACCAGCAGCAGTGCAACCGGTAGGTAGAAGGCCGAGAGCAAGATCGAATAGACCACCGGAAAGGCGCCGTACAGGACCGTGCCAACGATGATCAGCCAGGTCTCGTTGCCGTCCCAGACCGGAGCGATCGAGCCCATCATCTGCTGGCGATGGGCCTCGTTGCGGTTCAGCGCGAAGAGGATGCCGATGCCGAGATCGAAGCCGTCAAGCAGCACATAGACCAGGATCGAGAAGGCGAGCACGGCGGCCCAGAACAGCGGCAGTGAGAAGGGGAGCTGCTCGATCACGCGGCACCTCCGTCGGTGTTGGGGTTAAGGCCAACTGCTGCGGTGGAGGCGCCTGCACGCAGTGTCGGCTGAGCCATCTGCCAATGGGCGAGAGGCCTTGGGCCATCAACGGCCAGTGGCCGACCAGGGGTGAGGTGTTTGCGCGCCGCCTGCCGAGCGGCAGCTGCGGAGCTACGCTCAGGAGACTCCGAATCAGGATCAGGCCCATCGTCCAGCGGTCCCTCGCGCAGGAGCCGATAAAGGTACAGGGTACCGGCCGAGAAGATGAGCGCGTAGACCAGGAAGTAGGCGGTGAGTGAGGTCAGTGCGGCGCTGCTCGAGAGGCTCGGCGTGATGGCGTCGGCGGTCCGCAGGGCGCCGAAGATCACCCAGGGCTGACGGCCGACCTCGGCGGTGAGCCAGCCGGTGAGCACGGCGATGAAGCCGCTCGGCCAGGCGAAGAAGGTGGCCCAAAGGAACCAGCGCGGTCTCGGACTTGGCCCACGGAGTCGACCCCTCAGCATCAACCAGAGGCCACCCCAGGACAAGACCAGCATGAGCAGGCCAAGACCAACCATGACCCGGAAGGCGTAGAAGGGGATCAGGAATGGTGGCCGCTCATCGGCCGGCACGGTGACGATGCCGGGCTCTTCAGCGCTGAAGTTGCCTTGATCAACAAAGCTGCCCAGGTACGGCAGCGCGATCTCGACGCGATTGCGCTCGTTGGCGATGTCCGGCCAGGCAAACAAGATCAGCCGAGCCGGCTGCTCGGTCTGCCAGCGACCCTCGATCGTCGTGAACTTGCTGGGCTGGTGCTCGGCCGTGTACTCGCCATTCAGATGGCCATACCCGATCTGCAGCGGCGTCAACACCGCGGCGATGCCCAATCCCATCGCCAGCATCACGCGTGCCTCGGCCTGATGCTGATCCCGCAACAGATACCAGGCCCCGGTTGCCGCGACGCAGAAGGCCGTGGTCAGGTAGGCACCGAGCAGCATGTGGGGAAAGCGCACCCAGAGCACGGGGTCGCGCAAGATCTCAGCCCAGTCACGCGGCTCGAAGATGCCATCGACCAGTTCATAGCCGACTGGCACCTGCATCCAGGTATTGTTGGCCATGATCCAGAACGCGGAGAAGGTCGTACCGAGCGCCACCATCAGGGTCGAGAGAAAGTAGGCCCAGCGTGGAACCTTGTCGCGACCGAACAACAGGACGCCGAAGAAGGTCGCCTCGAGCAAGAAGGCGGTGAAGGATTCATAGGCCAGCAGCGGCCCTTGAATCGGGCCGGCGCGGGCTGAGAGCTCGCTCCAGTTGGTGCCGAACTGAAAGGCCATCACCAGTCCAGACACAACGCCGAGACCGAAGGCAACTGCAAAGACCTTGAGCCAGAAGTCGAATAGCCGCTGGTAGACGGGTTTCGCGGTGACCAGCGAGAGCCCTTGCAGCGTCGTCAGCCAGGCTGCCAGGCCGATGGTGAAGGCCGGGAAGATGATGTGGAAGGAGACGGTGAAAGCGAACTGCAGCCGCGAGATCGAAACGGGATCGATATCCAACGTGGGCCTCTCTGCGGTAGGTTGGATGTGGATGGCGGTGGGAGTCCGCGCGCTGGGGCGAAGATGGCGTCAGGGCGCCGCCCCAGCAAGATCCTATGCCGGTGGTTGTCCCAGCCAGTGGTTGCCCCGGCTC
>NZ_JBUDPI010000180.1:0-7351 GCF_054919635.1 Halochromatium sp.
CCGCAGTCGCAGATTCCCCCATGGGCGAAGCGCAGGAACCGCGTGCGTGCGCTGTTGGGATGTTTGTGATAAAGCATCAGCATGATGGCACGATGGGGCTTAGAGGTGGGCTGTTGCGTCGATCGCGTCGGCGCTCGATCAGGGCTGCGGAAGCAACCGCAGCTCAGCCTGGATCTCGGCTCCGTTCGCCGGCCGCCTCGGGGTCCGGTCCTCGGGCCGCGCCGTATCCAGAATCTGGGATGAATCACCAGGGGTACAGATCGCGCATAGGCCCCAGGCCTCGACAGCCTCCACGAACCAGCGCGGATCATGCGGATGCCCGCGCACGATATCGTGCTCGGCAAAGCAGTGCCCGCTGGCATGACAGACCAGCGTCCTCAGGCGATGGCCCTGGGCGTTAAGCCATTCACCGACAAGACTCTCGCTACCATCAGCAGGGTCGTGCTGGAGGCGATACAGGGCTGCCGTGGGTGAACTGATCATCACCGGCTCGCGCGGGAATAGGGTCGCCGCCTCGCGCCTCATCGCTTGGCACAGCGCGTCCAATACCGGGCGTGCGCTAAGAATGCGTTGTTCGAGACTGTTCATTGCACGAGCACAAACGCAAAGCACAGACCAACCCCGCGAAACGATGCCATGCAAGCAGCGACGCGACGCGATCAGCGTTGACCATAGCGGGACGAGGGTGAGAGTGTGACAGGCACAATGACACCGGTGGGAGGTTTGCGACAAGCCGATACTCGCGTTGCACTCGGTCACTACGCGATTCGCTCCCGCGCCGAGGCCCTGCACATCGCGGTGGGACGCCAGCAGGCGAACCGGCGCATCACGCGCCTGGCCGAGCGGTTGGGTGGAGCGGGGGATGCGGTGAGGGGTTGATGAGACGCTCAACGGCCCGCGGTGTGCAACCATCAGCAGTCAGCCGCACCTGCAATCAGCGCATCATCCACCCGCAGCAGCCCACCCTGAATCACGCGCGCGCAGAGTCCGCCATGGCCGCGCATGGCGTTAAAGCCGCCTGGCCCCAGCACCTCTTCCATACGTGAGCAGGGATGCGCAATGCTGGCGCCCTCCAGCACCACCTCGCCGATCTGAAAGCGCTGATCCTTGAGCGCGGCGAGGTTGATTCCGGACACGAGCAGGTTGCGACGCAGGGTCTTCGGTGCCATCTCCTCGATACCGGCTAGCGCGGCGATGACTGGCAGATGCTCGGCCTGTAGCAAGGTGATGCCGCGATTGCCCGAGCGTCCGCTGTAATGATCGCCCTCAAGACCGGCGCCCGCGATAGCCCGCGCCACGTCGACGCTGATCAACGCCGCGCGCTTGGCGGGCCGCAGGCCGATCCATTCCAGGCGACCAGCACGCGGGAAGGTTTGCATCAACGCGGCCAATGGGCTGTTCTTGGAGATGATCATGGTGTCGATGATACAGAGGCTGCAGAGTTTCCGGCTGAGTCTGGGCCTCGCCATCGGCCTCGGCGCGGCAAGCCCCGTGACCCCGGCCGAATCAGCCAATCAGGGCGTCAATCGGCCACTCGAGGCGCTCGAAGCGCTGCGCTGGCAGCATCGGATCATTATCGTGGACGCACAAAGCCCGGAGGCGAGCCAGCAGCTGAAGGCGGCGCAACCAGCAATCGCCGAGCGTGACATCCTGTGGTTCGTCCGTCATCAGGGGCGGTTGCAAACCAACGTCTCGCGACCCCTCGACGAGACGTTGACCGAAGAACTGCAACAGCGCTATTTCGACCGATCTGATGCTAGCGTGTTTCTGATCGGCAAAGACGGCGGCCTCAAGGCGACCGCCGACCACCTCGACCTGCCGACGCTGTTCGCGCGTATCGATGCGATGCCGATGCGCCGCCGGGAGATGGAGGCCGCGCAGTGAGCGAAGGGGTCCTGACACTACCGCGAGCGCTCTCGGCCTGGAACAGCCCGGCGTTTCACCAGACCCTGATCGAGGAGATAGAAGGTCTGGGGCCCGATCACCCCGCCCTTCAGCCGTTGCTTCAGAACGGTCTCACTCAGACCAGCGCTGTCGCTAACGCTCCCATCGCGGTCCATCTCTTGAGCCAACGCGAGCAGGACGGCCGCATCCTAGCCCATCTCGGCGTCTTCTATGCCGGCATCATCGCTGGCTGCAGCTGTGCTGATGATCCCACGCCACCGGACAGCCTCACCGAACATTGCGAGCTCCAACTGGAGATCACCATCACAAGTGCCAAGGCGCGCTTGCTCCCGTGGGAGCCATCGCCGTTCAGTGAGCTGACCTGAGCTCGTGCCTTGATCAACCGAACCGGAACGCACTCACCGCTGACCTGTGCGTCGCGCTCAGGCTCGTGCCACCGGCAGCTCATCCCAGCGCGTTGTTTAGCGCAGTGAACGGTAGGCCTCGGGCCGGGCCCAGCGCGGCTTCGGGCTGACTCTGGCCAGATGCAGGGAGCCGCGGTCGAAGCGACCGGTTGATCTGACCGAGGGTCGCCATCAGCGATTCATCAGGACGCCGCGACATGGGCTAGCGAGGCCGCCCATCATGAAACCCTAGCGGATCGGAGCGCAGATCATGGTCGCAGACCAGCGTGATCAGCAACAAGAGCAAGGGACCGGAGGCCGGGGGGAAGTCTTCCGTGCCTTTCTCAAACTCGGGCTCACCTCCTTCGGCGGCCCTATCGCCCACCTCGGCTACTTTCGCCACGAGCTGGTACTGCGCCGGCGCTGGCTGAGCGAGGCGGCCTATGCGGACCTGGTCGCCCTATGCCAGTTCCTGCCGGGACCGGCGAGCAGCCAGGTGGGGTTCGCGCTGGGGTACTTGCGCGCCGGCTTGGCCGGCGCCCTGCTGGCTTGGGCCGCGTTCACCCTGCCGTCAGCTGCGCTGCTGCTGGCGTTTGCGTTCGGCGCCGATTCGCTTTCCGGCCCGACTGGGCAGGACTTGATCCATGGTCTCAAGCTGGCGGCGGTGGCGGTCGTCGCCCAGGCGGTCTGGGGGATGGCGCGTACGCTCGCGCCCGATCGGGAACGGGCAACGATCGCACTCGCCGCCGTGCTGGTTGTTGTGTTCGTTCCGACCGGGTTCGGACAGATGGCCGCGATCGCTGCAGGGGCTGTCTTCGGAGCTCTCTGGTGCCGCCGGGTCGATCAGAATGCCGCCGGGCACCTGCCCCTGTCCATCTCCCGGCGCGCTGGAGCGCTGCTCCTCGCGCTGTTCTTGCTGTTATTGCTTGGGCTACCCGCTATCGCCGCCTGGTGGTCCCTGCCGGGACTCGCGCTGTTCGAAGCCTTCTACCGGGCCGGAGCGCTGGTCTTCGGCGGTGGGCACGTGGTGCTGCCGCTGCTTGAGACGGGTTTGGTCGAGCCCGGCTGGGTGAGCAGCGACGCCTTCCTCGTCGGCTATGGCGCGGCGCAGGCGGTGCCGGGTCCGCTGTTTACCTTTGCGGCTTATCTCGGTGTAATCGTGGAGCCGGGACCTGACGGGATTCTGAACGCGGGCATCGCACTGCTCGGCATCTTTCTGCCAGGCATGCTGTTGCTGATGGGCGTGCTGCCGTTCTGGGACGGGCTGCGCCACTCTGCCGGTGCCCGTGCTGCCATGGCTGGTACCAACGCTGCGGTGGTCGGAATCTTGGGTGTCGCACTCTACCATCCGGTATGGACCAGCGCGGTGGCGTCGCCATCGGATTTCGCCATCGCGTTGACCGCCTTCATCCTGCTCACGGCCTGGAAAGCACCCCCCTGGCTGGTGCTCATGGCCACGGTGCTCGCTGCGGCGGCGCTTGGCCTCGTCGCGCAACCCAACTAGATGTCAACGGCTATCCTGTTTTCTACATTCTGCGGTCGCCGGCGCGAACGCCACCGCGTCCTGCTCCCGGAAGGCCTGTTGGGGACTGTGCCCGGACAAGCCCGCCTTGAGGTCTTGTTGCCACAGGGCGAAGCCGAGAACGGCCTCTGCCGCCTGATCAAGGTTCTGCTCCCAGGTGCGGCCGGATTGCCGGCGCGGCTTGAAGCTGTGATCCCCGTCCTCAATCCAGGCTAGTCGAGTCGACGGGGCGAGCGCGTAGCCGGCGACCTCGTCCGGCGTGCCGAAGGGATCGCGGGTGCCCTGACAGATGAGCGTCGGCGTCTGCAGGACCTGCAGATGCTCCGTGCGCAGCCGATCCGGCTTTCCCGGCGGATGAAACGGGTAGCCCAGGCAGACCAGCCCGGCGGCGGCGCGCTCGTCAGCGATCAGACTCGCCATGCGCCCACCCAAGGACTTGCCGCCGATCAGCAGGCGTTGAGCGTCGACACCTCCGGCGAGCTCCTGGTCGATGACCCGATTCCAGCGCTCCAGCAGTACCGACTCCCGGTTCGGCGGTTTACGCCTGCCAGTCCGCCGCATCTCGGCCATGTACGGGAACTCGAAGCGGATCACCCGCACCCCCGCTCGGCCAAGCGCACGAGCGATGTGCGCCATGAAGGGTGAATCCATGCCCTGACCCGCACCATGGCCCAGGACCAGGGTCCAGTGCGCGCCTGGCGGTCCGTCAGTCAATGCATCGAGCGAATCTGCGGGGTTGTCAGACATTGCGTGGCGGCCTCATGATCAGTAAACCAGAGCATCCGAAGCATAAACCCGCAATAGCAGTTGGCAAGACGATGTCACTGACCGCCCTTAAGGAGCCACCCATGATCGGGTTAATGGAGCCACTCAGAAGTAGCTCTTAGGGGTCTCCAACGGGGGTTATTGTTCGCGATCAGTTGATCCTGGCACGCAGCCCCTCATAGCAGCACCATGCTTCGCGTAGCCATTCTCGCCGACACTCACGCCCACCTCGACGCGCGGGTCGAGGCCTTGGTGGCGACCTGTGACCTGGCGGTTCACGGCGGGGACATCGGCAACGCTGACGTCTTGGAGCGCCTGCGACCCCGTCAGGGACGGGTCATTGCCGTGATCGGAAACAACGATGTTTCACGCAAGTGGCCGCCGGAGCAGGCGCACGTCCTGGATGGCCTGCGGGAGCACGAGGACCTGATGCTACCCGGTGGGACGCTAGCGATCATCCACGGCCATCAGATCCCCGCCCGGAATCGCCATGAGCGTCTGCGCCGCCGCTTCCCGCAGGCCCGTGCCATTGTCTATGGGCACAGCCACCGCCTGATCGCCGATCGCGATGCGGAGCCCTGGGTGCTCAATCCCGGCGCTGCGGGCCGGGCACGGACCTTTGGCGGACCCTCCTGCCTGGTGCTCGACGCCACTGAGCATCGCTGGGCGTTGCGCATCGAGCGTTTCGAGCCTTGAAACGCCATGGACGCTAGTCCCCCCGGGCCGACCTGTTGTTTGCTGTCGCAGACGCTCCCGCGAGGACGACCGGGACGCTGGCGGAAGTCGCGACACTTGGGAGCAAATAACTCCGTGGAGACTGCGCATGCAAATCCCTCTCCCGATCATCCCCTTTACCGCGTCACTCATGGCAACGATGGGCCGCTAGCAGCCGGTCGAGTTCTGGGATGCAGGTAGCGGGAATAGCGGTCGATCGCTCAGTCGACGCTGGCCGGGTTGAGCCCCTCCTCGGCGGCGGGGATCCAGCCGACATCGGCGAAGCGCTGCTGCTCGACCAACGCGAACGCCGCGTCGCCCTGACCGGCATTCACCGCCCGAGCCAGGGCACCGATCCCGCTGTCGGCCGCAAAACGATAACTGACCCGCAGCAAACCGACCGCGTCACAGGCTCCGGGCGACCCTGAGATGCCAGGTAGCATCGCCACGCGCGCCGCACCGACCCCCTTGAGCAACGCGACCTGATGCTGCGAGTAACGAATCTCCTGACCATGTCCTGTCATGTCACCGAGCACGCTGCCCGCCTCGACCGAGGCCAGTTGATCGCGGTCCCCGAGAAGCAGGATGCGGGTCGTCTCCGGCAAGGCATCCAACAGCCGCGCCATCAACGGCAGGTCGATCATCGACGCCTCGTCGACGACCAGACAGTCGAGCAAGAGCCGATTGCCCCGGTGATGTCGGAATGCGTCGCCAAAGCCGGCGCCGAGAAGTCGGTGCAGCATCGCGGCCTCCTCGGAGATCATCAGCGCCAGGACCTCGTGCGCGGCATCCACGCGCCCCTTTCCACTGCGCACGGCGTCCGTCAAGCGAGCCGCCGCCTTGCCTATCCCCGCGAGCGTTTCAGCAGCCGCATCGAACGGCTAATCTTCCACCGCGAGCAATCCGGCTTCACCCACCTGCTGGTGCGTCCTCTGCGCTATACCGGGGTCAGGCGTGCTCAGCGGTTGATGCTACTGATCGCGGAGGCGAAGACGCTGCACATCGCGGCGGAACGGCGGCAGGCGAGACGACAGATAACGCGGTTGACGAAGGCGCTGGATGGACTGGGTTGATGCGGCAACCTGGTTGGGTAATGCTTGATCTGAACTGTTCCATTCGAACCCTGACAGGCGTGCAACCTAGGATGTGGGATCAACGATTCGACCGCGACGATTACCTCTATGGCACCGAGCCGAGTCAGTTCTTGGTGGCACAGAGCGATCTGTTACAGCCGGGCCTTCGGGCGCTCACCGTCGCCGATGGCGAGGGCCGCAATGCCGTCTACATGGCTGAGCGGGGACTCAAGGTGACGGCGATGGACAGCTCTCAGGTCGCCTTGGACAAGGCGCACAAGCTGGCATCAGCACGCTCGGTTCAAGTCGACTTCCAGCACGCCGATCTCCAGCATTGGCCCTGGTCACCCGAAGCCTACGATCTGGTCGCGGCGATCTTCATCCAGTTCGCCGAGCCGGCGTTGCGAGCCGACATCTTCGCTGGCATGCAACAGACGCTCGCACCCGGAGGATGGCTCCTCCTGCATGGCTTTACGCCAGATCAGCTCAACTACGGCACCGGCGGCCCACCTTGTGCCGAGCTGCTTTACACGCCTGAGCTCCTGCGCGATGCCTTCACCGGGTTGGAGATCCTGCGGCTCGAAGCGTATGAGCTCGAGTTGCAGGAAGGCGATGGCCATGCCGGGCACTCGGCGCTGATCGATCTGGTCGCGCGTAAGCCGCTCTGAGTCAGACCATAGGCGCGCCGGGTGGCGTCTGAGCGCCGCCCGGCTTGGCTCATGGTTCAGAGTGCTTTCTTACAGAAGTACCAATCCGAGCACTCATAGCCCTCGGCCATGCGCGCCTCGGCCTGCTCTGCCGTGGCCGGTGGCGGCACGATGACCTTGTCGCCCGGCTGCCAGGCCTCAGGCGTGGCCACGCCGTGCTCGTCGGAGGTCTGCAGCGCCTTGACCAGGCGCACGAACTCATCGATTGAGCGCCCATTGCTCATCGGGTCGTCGACCATGTCCCGCAGCACGCCATTAGGATCGATGACGCAGGTGGCGCGC
>NZ_JBUDPI010000181.1:0-7295 GCF_054919635.1 Halochromatium sp.
CAGCCATCCCGAACTATCTGGTTGGAGACTCATTGCGTCTCGGTCAAGCCCTGTTGAATCTTGCCGGCAATGCGGTGAAATTTACCGAGCACGGCCTGATCCAGGTGCGGGTGCGGCTGCTTGATTGCGCGGCTGACCGGGTGCGCCTCGGATTCTGGGGCCATGATTCAGGGATCGGCATCGCTGTCGAGAAGCTGCCGCAGCTCTATGATCCGTTCTGGCAGGCCGACAGCTCGACCACAAGACGCTACGGCGGTAGCGGTCTTGGTCTGCCGATCACCAAGCAGCTAATCAGCCTCATGGGGGGCGATATCCAGGTCCACGGTCGTGCCCGACGGGGAACCAGTTTCTCCTTCCAGGTCGAGCTCGGCACCCTCAGCGCATCGGCAGCAGCGCCGCTCAGCCAAGAGACTGAGGAGCGCCCGACACCGCTGATCGAGCGTGACAACCGTTCCTTGAAAGGACGCAGGGTCCTGTTGGTCGATGACAATGCGCTCAACCTTGACCTTGTCAGCTCGCTGCTCAGTGCGCTCGGCATCGTCACCGAGATCGCGCTCAACGGCCATGAAGGCGTCAGCAAGTCCAAGACCGGTGCTTTCGATCTGGTCCTGATGGACATCCAGATGCCGGAAATGGACGGCTTGGAGGCCACCCGCATCATCCGTCGACAGGAGGCCGAAACCGCGCCCGGCGCAGGGCGTTCACCGCGCCTTCCGATCATCGCCCTCACCGCCCATGCCAGTGAGCAGGATCGCGCAGCGAGCCTCGCCGCCGGGATGGACGATCATCTCACCAAGCCGATCGACACGGATCAACTCTGGAAGTTCTTGCAGCATTGGCTGCCGCAGAAGACGACGACTGCAGCAGACCGATCACAGCGAGCGGACAGCGAGCGCACCGCCGCGCGTCTAGAAGCGCAGCCAGCGCTTCTTGACGATGCCCAGGCTGCCGAGCGCACTGGCGCAGCGACGTTACTGCCCGAACAGCTGCCACCCTTCGACCTACCCGCCGCGCTTCACCGCTGCAACGGCAATCGAGACCTACTGCGCAAGCTGATCCTCAGATTCGTACAGGACTATGCCGATACAGACAAGCGATTGCGCGATCACCTCCGGGCCCAGGCTCCCGAGCAAGCAGAACGCCTCGCGCACAGTCTCAAGAGCTCGGCAGCGACACTCCATCTCGAGGACTTGGCCGACGCTGCACGAGCGCTCGAAGCAAGGCTGAGGCAACCGGCTCCGCCGACCAGCATCGAGCCATTGCTCGCGGAAGTCGATCGGCAGCTCGATGCCGCTGTACAGCCGGCACGGCAGCTGCCGCAGCATCCAACCGATACCGGAGACCCCAGCAGCAGCGAAAGCCAACAACGGCGCGCAGCCCTTGCAACTGACGGGAGACAGGCGTCTGCAGTTGCACAAGAATCCGCCCCCAGCACCGTCCCTAGCGCCGCCCACAGGATGAGCTGGAATCGGATCGCAAGGCTGCATGCACAGATCAAGGCCAACAGTCTCAGCGCTCGAGACAGCCTCGCTGAGCTACGACCCCAACTGGGCGCTCAACTGGGCTCTCAACTGGGTGACGACCTTAGCGAGCAGCAGCCTGAGGCCCAGATCCTGGCGGCAGTCGCAGACGCGCTCGACGCACTCGATTACGAACAGGCATTGAGTCTCGTCGATGACATTCTCAGGCATCAGCCAAGCCTCGCCCTCTGCGGCATCTGCGACCCGATCGCAACTCGCGACAACCACAGCTAAGACACTGACGATCGCAGAACCCAGGAGGCATCCCTCGTTGACTGTTCAGCCGACACTGGTTCGCAATACATACTTATGAAACTTATATTCGTTCAGCGGCGTGAGTTTTTCGACTAGGAGCACGCTATTTCGTTTCTGTCGCTTGAGCCCATCAAGCTCATCAATGTAATAATCGAGTGACGATTGTAGGCAGACACCCCGAAAATGAATCGTCTTCTTGCCGGCCAGGATCGAGACATCGAGCTGCTCATACTGATCGCAGATCTCCTTAGGATCTGAGCGCACAATCACGACGAACTCATTGCAGTCAACGATCGGGTAACATCGATGATGAACAGTCGCAGTGAGATGAGTCTGGGTACGACTCCCTTCAATCCCAAAGACCTTCTGAAAGACGCGCACACAGAGCATCCACAAAGCAGCGATAAGCAGCTTTAGATCATTGATCGTCGAGTGTTTCTTGATCGCGAACTGATAGTCGATCAGTGATCTTAGCCGCTTATAGGTTCGGTGCGGAGTAAACAACTGGGAGTAGCCGATCACTCCAGGTCGCACCGCAAACCTGAGATCGTAGCCGGGAATGCTCTTACAAGCGGCCTCATAGACCTCCTCTCGCTCTGGCCGAGGCCCCACCAGATTCATCTCGCCACGAAGCACATTGAAGAGCTGCGGCAATTCATCAAGCCGTGTATCCCGCAGAAAAGAGCCAACCCGAGTCTCCACATTGTGGCCCTGACCAACGAGATCATTGCCCAGTGCCGCTGCTGCGTTTGGCTTCAGACTCCGAAATTTGTAGATCGTGAATGGCTTTTTCCCCAGGCCAAGACGTGGACCGCGGTAGAACACAGGCCCACTTGGGTCATCGAGCTTGATTAAAATCGGAAGGATGACGAACAAAGGCAAGGAGACGAAGAGCAGCAGAAGGGTCGCGGCGATATTGAATATTCGATCGAGAAGAGTGTCAGGTGTTTCTTGTCTATTAATAACCATTTCTTATCGTCACTGTTCGAGAACCGGTTGCTACTCTCGTGTAGTCGCAGACTGTCGCCAGATCTCGAAGTGCATCAAGACTGCGCTGCACGCCGATGGATAATCCCATTGAGCTACACCAGCCGCCTTGGCCAGGCAGTTACGCCAACCGCACGCTATCACAAACAGCTCATCGCCACCTCATAGACCCCGCCGATCACCACCCACTCATCCTCACCCTTGAGCATCCCGGGCAGCAGGCCGTTGAAGAAGAAGACCTTCGGCAAGGGCACCTGGGCCTCGAGGATGTAGTCGCCAAACTCGCAGGCGCGCTCGCGATTACTGGTAAAGCTGCTGAGATTATTCAGCAAGACACGCCGCCAGCCGGCCGTCGTCGTTGAGCCACTGCAGAACCGGCTGCTGCCCTGATCCGCCTCACCCCGATCGCCCCGGACAGGGCGTTGCGCGGCACTGGCTGCCCCTAAGGTGGTGCCGGACTCGGGCCGGTCATCCAACAGCTCATGCTCGCCAATGCGGTTGATCCCACGGTACAGCGTCAGATGGGTCTCTTCCGGATGTTGGCGCACCAGCTCGTATTGGCAATAGGTATAGAGCAGATCGAGCTGAGCCTCGAGGGCATTGGTCGCATAGAGACCTTTGGCACCCTGGGCCAGGTAAAGCTGATAGGCGTCGGGATCAGCGCCACCGAGTGGCCCGGCATGGTAACGAGCGAGCAGCCCGAAGCGCGTCTCGACCCAGTGTTTGAGCACGGCTCCCTCGCGTCCATCCGAGTCGAACGACCAGCCGCGCACCATGCGCAGGTAATTCGCGTTACGCCGATACTTCTTGACACGCTCAGCCGCGAGCCCAGCGGCCTCGAGATCATCCAGGCAGAAGTGCGCGGCCATATAGTCGACGAAGCGCTCGGCGCGCTCGCGCGCATTGTCGATCGGCGCCAACAGCTCGAACAAGTCTTGATGGAAGGCACGAATGCCATCGATCTCAAGCGAGACCGGATGCGTCTGATAGGTCAGTCCGCCAAGGATGACAGCTGGCAGATTGCACCGATTGAGCGGCAGGCGGGCATTCGCGGGTAACGAGGGTGGCGAGCTTGTCGGCTGGCTCCTCCTAGTCGTAAGAGTGACGCCAGGCAGTGCATTCGGCGCTGTATTGGGTGGAGCGTCGAGCTCCCCGCCGGGATCGGGATCGGTCCCCTGGCAAACGTTGAGCGGACCCTGGGGCTGACTGCTGGCTTGATGTCGGGACTGGAGAGATTGCTGGGGCATGTCGGAGTTCGGACGTCGGCTGTCGGTAGACACACAAAGGCTGAGGGCTTGTTGTCTATGCTACCAAGGTGCCAGACCCCCATCTTTGCGAATTTCTATTTTATTTTCAAAGGGCTGAAGGAATATTTATGGCTTGGCACAGGCTGTGCTTATCCCTCGGTGAGCGAACCCTCTGTTCACCGCCCCACAGGGCATCCAACCGGGAGAATCACATGGCACTGCGTCAATGCGCCATCTACGGCAAAGGCGGAATCGGCAAGTCCACGACCACGCAGAACCTCGTCGCCGGTCTCGCCGAGCTCGGCAAAAAGGTCATGATCGTCGGCTGTGACCCGAAGGCCGACTCCACCCGCCTAATCCTGCACGCTAAGGCACAGGACACCATTATGCACCTGGCCGCCGATGCCGGCTCGGTCGAAGACCTCGAGCTCGAAGACGTGCTCCGTGTTGGCTACGCCGACATCAAGTGTGTCGAGTCCGGTGGCCCAGAGCCTGGCGTCGGCTGTGCCGGTCGCGGCGTCATCACCGCCATCAACTTCCTCGAAGAAGAAGGCGCCTACGACGAAGAGCTCGATTTCGTCTTCTACGATGTGCTCGGCGACGTGGTCTGCGGCGGCTTCGCCATGCCGATCCGCGAGAACAAGGCGCAGGAGATCTACATCGTCGTCTCTGGCGAGATGATGGCCATGTACGCGGCCAATAACATCTCCAAGGGCATCGTCAAGTACGCCAGCTCCGGCGGCGTGCGCTTGGCTGGCCTGATCTGCAATAGCCGCAACACCGCACGGGAAGACGAGCTGATCATGGAGCTAGCACGTCAGCTCGGCACCCAGATGATCCATTTCGTCCCACGCGACAACGTTGTTCAGCGCGCCGAGATTCGGCGCATGACGGTGATCGAGTACGACCCGAGTGCCAAGCAGGCCGAGGAATATCGCCAGCTCGCACAGAAGATCATCGATAACAACAACTTCGTGATCCCGACACCGATCTCGATGGATGCGCTCGAAGACCTGTTGATGGAATTCGGCCTGATGGATGAAGAAGACGAGAGCATCGTCGGTAAGTCTGCGACCGAAGAGGTCGCCGCGGCCTAAACCGCTGCCGATCGCCCTGCCCGTCTCCCTGGCCCTTCGCGCCGCCCCCTTTCGAGCGGCAACGAGGGGCTCTGAATCGATGCTTCAACGCGCGTCGGTCCGCAGATTAGCGGCGGCGCCGATGAGAGGAACGCCGACATGGCAACCATGACCCGTGACGAGACTCAGGCCCTGATCCAAGAGGTGCTGGAGGTCTACCCCGAGAAGGCGAAGAAAGACCGCGCCAAGCACCTGGCCGTCAATGACCCATCGGTCGAGCAGTCGAAGAAGTGCATCACCTCCAACCGCAAGTCCCAGCCTGGCGTGATGACCATTCGCGGCTGTGCTTACGCTGGCTCCAAGGGCGTGGTCTGGGGCCCGATCAAGGACATGATCCATATCTCCCACGGCCCAGTCGGCTGTGGTCAGTACTCGCGTGCCGGTCGTCGCAACTACTACACCGGTATGACCGGCGTGAACACCTTCGGCACGATGAACTTCACCTCTGATTTCCAGGAGAAGGACATCGTCTTTGGCGGCGACAAGAAGCTCGCGAAGATGCTCGACGAGATCGAGCAACTGTTCCCGCTCTCCAAAGGCGTTTCGGTGCAGTCTGAATGCCCGATCGGCCTCATCGGCGACGATATCGAATCGGTGTCGAAGCAGAAGACCAAGGAACACAACAAGCCGATCATCCCAGTCCGTTGCGAAGGCTTCCGCGGCGTCTCGCAGTCGCTCGGCCATCACATCGCCAACGACTCGATCCGTGATCATGTCGTGCATAACCGCGACAACGACACCAGCTTCGAGACCACGCCCTACGATGTCGCCATCATCGGTGACTACAACATCGGCGGTGACGCCTGGTCTTCACGCATCCTGCTCGAGGAAATGGGTCTGCGCGTCGTCGCGCAATGGTCCGGCGACGGCACCCTCTCTGAGATGGAGCTGACGCCCAAGGTGAAACTCAACCTCATCCACTGCTACCGCTCGATGAACTACATCAGCCGCCACATGGAAGAGCGCTATGGCGTGCCTTGGATGGAGTACAACCTGTTCGGGCCGACCAAGATCGCCGAATCGCTGCGCAAGATCGCCGAGTTCTTCGACGAGACCATCCAGGCCAATGCCGAGAAGGTCATCGCCAAGTACCAGGCCGAGTACGACGCCGTGATCGCCAAGTACCGTCCGCGTCTGGAAGGCAAGAAGGTGATGCTCTACGTCGGCGGTCTGCGTCCGCGTCACATCATCGGCGCCTACGAAGATCTTGGCATGGAGGTGGTCGGCACCGGCTACGAGTTCGCCCATAACGACGACTACGACCGCACCGTCAAGGAGATGGGCGATTCGACCCTGCTCTACGACGATGTCACCGGCTACGAGTTCGAGGAATTCACCAAGGCCCTCAAGCCTGATCTGGTCGGCTCTGGCATCAAGGAGAAGTATATCTTCCAGAAGATGGGCATACCCTTCCGCCAGATGCACTCTTGGGATTACTCAGGTCCGTATCACGGCTATGACGGTTTCGCGATCTTCGCGCGCGACATGGACATGACCATCAACAACCCCTGCTGGAACAGCATGAAGGCACCCTGGCTCAAGCCCGCCGAGGGCGAGGCCGAGGCCCCGATGGCCGCCCGCGCTTGATCGCACGCCCTTAGGCTCAGTGCCAGGTTGGGTGGCGCACTCACGACGGGCGGACGCCGTGAATCCATCTTTGGAGCCTCGGCAATCGCCATCCAGGCGATTGACGCCGCCGGACGTGAGTGCGCCACCCACTACCCAACCGCCGCAGGGCAATCACCGAACCGTCGTAACCCTTCACTCGCCGTCCGTCCGCAGATAAGCGGCGCGGCAGGAGCACTCCAATGACCCAGACCGTCGACAAGATCAAGCCCGGCTATCCGCTGTTCCTCGACGAGGACTATCAAACCACCATCAAGAACAAGCGCGAGATCTCCGAAGAGCGTGTCGATCAGGCCAAGCTCGATGAGACCTTCGAGTGGACCACGACCAAGGAATACCAGGAGCTCAACTTTGCCCGCGAGTCCCTGACCATCAACCCGGCCAAGGCCTGCCAACCGCTCGGCGCCGTGCTCTGCGCACTCGGCTTCGAGAAGACCCTGCCCTACGTACATGGCTCCCAAGGCTGCGTGGCCTACTTCCGCACCTACTTCAACCGCCACTTCAAGGAGCCGATCGCCTGCGTG
>NZ_JBUDPI010000182.1:0-7292 GCF_054919635.1 Halochromatium sp.
CGGGCACCGAAGGCATCGAAAGCGATATCCGGTTGATGGTCGACAGCATCGACTTCGACGCCACGGTGCTGCACGGAATGCTCAGCTTCTTGTTGTTCGCCGGCGCGCTGCACGTGAGCCTCAAGGAGCTGGCCGAGCAAAAATGGGTGATCGCCGTGCTGGCGAGCGTCAGCGTGCTGATCTCCACGGTCCTGGTCGGCGGTGTCAGCTGGCTGCTGTTCATGCTGCTCGGGCTGGATATCCCGTGGATCTACTGTCTCCTCTTTGGCGCCCTGATCTCCCCCACCGATCCGATCGCGGTGCTTGGCATCCTCAAGAGCGCTGGCGCACCGAAGGCGCTGGAGCTGAAGATCACCGGTGAGTCGCTGTTCAACGACGGCGTCGCCGTGGTCCTGTTCATGGTGCTGTTCGAGACCGCAGTCGGCGGCGAGCATGTCACGCTTGGCAGCGCCCTCCATCTCTTCATCAAGGAGGCCGTCGGCGGCCTGTTGTTTGGGCTCGCCAGTGGTGGCATCGCGTACCTGATGCTGCGCAAGGTCGACAATTATCAGGTCGAGGTCCTGATCACCCTGGCGGTCGCGAGCGGCGCCTATGCGCTCGCCGAGCAGCTGCACATCTCCGCCCCCATTACAGTGGTGGTTGCTGGACTGCTGATCGGCAACCAGGTGCGCAGCCATCTGATGTCGGAGAGGACCCAGAGCCATCTCGATAACTTCTGGGAGCTCACCGATGAGATCTTGAATGCGGTGTTGTTTGTGATGATCGGCCTCGAGGTCTTGGTCATCAGCATCAGCGGCCCGATCCTGTTGGCAGGGCTCTTGGCCATTCCACTGGTGCTCGCAGCCCGGGTTGTCAGCGTTGGCGCGCCCGTCGCCTGGATGCGCCGGTTCCGCAGCTTCTCGACCGGCGCCATTACCATTCTCACCTGGGGCGCGCTCCGCGGCGGCATCTCGGTTGCTCTGGTGCTCTCACTGCCCGAATCCGAGGTCCGCGACACGCTGCTGACGGTGACCTACATCGTGGTGGTGTTCTCGATCCTAGTGCAGGGACTCACCCTGGGCGCGGTGGTGAGGCGGGTCGGGGAGCGGGCCGACCTCGAGATGGAGCGCACCGAGCTGCCGCGTCCACCGGAGCAGCCCGAAGCCTCAGATCAATGAGCACACCCCCTTCATCCGGCCCCGATCCGGCAGCAGCCGCCACCGACGAGGGCGTGAGAGCGCAGTCTCAGGAGCAGCCTTCGCCGAGGCCTTATGCCGATCTGACCCCGGACCTAGTGCTCGATGCCGTCGAATCGCTGGGCTTTGTCGTCGACGGTCGCCTACTGGCGCTGAACAGCTACGAGAATCGGGTGTACCAGATCGGCATCGACGGCGCCGCGCCGCTGATCGCCAAGTTCTATCGGCCGGGGCGCTGGTCCGATGCCGCCATCGCCGAGGAGCACCTCTTCATCGCTGAATTGGCCGAGCGCGAGATCCCCGCGGTCGCGCCACTGTTGATCGGCGGCTGCAGCCTGCACCGCCATCAGGGCTATCGCTTCTCGCTGAGCCCGCGCTGCGGCGGCCGCGACCCAGAGCTTGAAGACCTCGGGATCCTGACCCGGATCGGTCGCTTCATCGGTCGCATCCATGCGGTCGGCGCTAGCCACCCGTTTCGATATCGACCGATGCTCGATCGCCAGCAATTCGGTGAGCAGCCAAGTCAGTTCCTGCTCGAGCAGGGCTGGATTCCAACCGAGATCGAGACCGCATACCGGAGCGTTCTGACACATGCCCTGACTGAGATCAGGGCCTGCTACGAGCGTGCCGGGGCGATTCGGGTGCTGCGTTTGCATGGCGATTGCCACCGCGGCAATCTGCTCTGGACCGATGCCGGGCCGCACTTCGTCGACTTCGACGATGCACGCACTGGGCCGGCGATCCAGGATCTCTGGATGCTGCTCTCCGGCAACCGCCAAGCGATGGCGCTGCAGCTGGATGCCGTCCTACAGGGGTATCGGGACTTCGCCGATTTCGACCCGCGCGAGCTGCATCTGATCGAGGCCCTGCGCACGTTGCGGCTGATCCATCACGCCGCCTGGCTGGCTCGCCGCTGGGATGATCCTGCCTTCCCAAGCGCCTTCCCGTGGTTCGACTCGCCGCGCTTCTGGGAGGAACAGATCTTGATCCTGCGCGAGCAGATCGCGGCGATGCAGGAAGGTCCACTGGCGCTGTTTTGAGCAATGCCCACCGATCGGTCCCGAGCTGATGCCAGAGGTGAATTGCACGGCGATGCGCGAGACGAGCGTCCGCCATGCGCAGCGCAGACGTCGGCATCTGTGGCTGCTGTTGGTCGGCTTCAGTGCCTTGAGCCTTGGCCTCCGCCTCTCGGGCTGCGCTGTAAGGTGCGCAACGTCAACCGAGCCGACCTCCTGCTCGCCTCCGCAAGAGGCCATTGACGCACATCCGCGCAGCCCCCTGCTGCGCCCGCGGCTGATGCGGGATCTCGCGCGGATGCCAGATGGCTACCGACTGCCGTTTCAGCGTTGGGGTCCGACCGAAGAGACTCGGGAACAGCCCCGGATTGTCGTTCTCGGACTGCATGGCTTCAACGACTACAGCCAGGCCTTCAAGCCACTGGGCGAGCATCTCGCTGAGATCGGCGTCGTCACCTATGCCTTTGATCAACGCGGCTTTGGTCGCACCCTTCAGACCGGACGCTGGCATGGAAGCGAGCAGCTCGCCGCCGATCTGCGCACCCTGATCAGGCTGCTGCGAGCACGCCATCCGCAAGCGCGATTGATCCTGATCGGCGAGAGCATGGGCGCAGCGGTCGCACTCAGCGCCGATGCCGAGGGGCCGCTCGATGTCGATGGGCTGGTCTTGATCGCGCCGGCGGTTTGGTCTCGCGACAGCATGCCCTGGTATCAGCGTCTGGTGCTTGAGATCGCCGCACGAACCCTGCCCGGGCTCAAGCTCACCGGCGAGGGGGTTCCGATCCATCCATCAGACAATGAGCCGATGCTGATCGCGATGGGTCGCGATCCGTTGGTGATCAAAGCGACTCGGGTTGAGGCCCTCTGGGGCGTCACCAATCTGATGGATCGCGCGGTCGACTGGCCAGGGCAGACCCAAGGTAGGCAGCGACCGCCGACCTTGATCCTCTACGGCGAGCGCGACAGCATCATCCCGCCGCATGCCTTCTGTCGGTTCATCGAGCCCGTTGCGCTCAATGAGCGAGTACGGCTCGCGCTGTACGAGAACGGCTGGCACATGCTGCCGCGTGATCTGCAGGGCAAGCGGGTGCGCTCGGATATCGCCAGCTGGCTGCAAGACCCGCGCGCAGCACTGCCCTCCACCGAAGAAGTCATCCTGAGCACTGAGCCGCGCGCTGAGCCGAGCACTGCGCCGGGCGCTGGGCGGAGCCCTGACCGACTGGACCGCTTCTGTGCATCAACGGCGGGCGTCGAAGTTGACGCAACCGTAAGGCTCAGCCGATGATATCGGGTTAAGCTGACAACCTCAGCACCACATGACACCGAGCCGAGCGACTCAACAAGCATGTCAAGAGATCCTTATGAGCCCCGCCGCGGCATCACAGAGCGCGTGACCGTCGCTGGCAGCGAGCTTGTCGACTACGTCAAGCAGCTGATTGCCGAAGGTAACGTTCGCCGTCTCATCATCCGTAAGCCGGGTGGCGCAACGCTGATCGAGATCCCGCTGACCGCAGGCGTTGCGGTCGGTGGCGCTCTGACGCTGCTCGCACCGATCATCGCCGCCCTCGGCGCCATGGCGGCGCTGATCGCAAAGTTCGAGATCGATATCCTGCGCTCCGACGAGAAGATAGAGGAAAAGAAGAGAACCGATGAAGAAGCTTAAGACCACCAGCGACCACACGATTTATCAGAAGCGCTCAGGCCGCTATGCCGTCAAGGATCGGCGCAAGCGCTGGGTGCAAGGGGACGACAAGGTCGCGGTCCTCAGAACGGAAGGCTTGTTGAAGACGCCAGAGCCGAAGGCGGCGCCGGCCGAATCCGAGGCTGAATCGGCCGAGGGCACCGAAGCCGCCGAGTCGACCGACGCCAGCTGAGCTAACAGGCGCTTTACCGGAGCCATGACCCAATGAAACACCCGATTTACTCTGCAGTGGCCGCCATGGCTCTGGCCACCGGCGCAGCCTTGGCCATCGCCGACGAGCCAACGCTGCTCGAGAAGCTCAAAGAAAGCGCTTCCAAGACTGCGGATCAGATCGGCACCGCGACCAGTGGAGCCGCCGATGCGGCTGGCAAGGCCTTGGATAAGGCCGCCGATAGCGCGAATCAGACCCTCGAGTCGACCAAGTATGATTTGGGCGATGCAGCAACGCCAGAAGAGACGCGGGCAAAGCTTGATGCCCTGGCGGAGCAGACCCTGGAGCAGCTGTTTGAGAAGGAGCCCGCGGCCAAGAGGATGTTCGACGAGAGCGCCGGCTACGCAGTCTTCGTCAGCCGACAGGTTGAGCTACTGGTCGCCGCCGGCTACGGTCGCGGTGTTGCAGTAGACCGGGAGACCGGTCAGCGCACCTACATGAAGATGGGCAGTGGTGGTGTCGGCGTTGGCTTCGGGCTGGGTGGATTCGCGACCAAGACCGTGATTCTCTTCGAGACGCCCTTCGCCTTCAACAAGTTCGTCACCCAAGGCACCGATGCCAGTGCCGAGGCGGGTACTATGACCGGCGATCAGACCGATCAATTAAAGTTCACCTTCAACGACAACGGCCAAGCGATCTTCGTGCTCACCGGCGACGGCTGGAAGGTCTCAGCCAAGCTGCTGGCCACCAAGTATTGGCCTGACCAGAGCCTGAATACGAGCGCTCCCAAAGACTAAACGCAACCAGACAACCGCGGCTCGGTGCACAGAGGATGCTGATAGCGGCGCAAAGAGCCTGCTGATAGCAAGGCGCTTGCTCGGCCTCCAGCGGTTTCGCGATTGGTCATCAGCGGCAGCGCATCAGCGGCAGTAACAGGTATTGGAGCGCCATCCAAACCAGGGCCAGGCTGGCGAGCATGGCCAGCGGCAGCGCTGCAGCTGGGTAGCCACCGTCGTCGACGAAGAGGCCAATGGCAGCAAATCCCGCAAGCACCACGAAGGCGAGGTGGACACCGGGGTCATAGATGCCCCAGAGGCTGCGCCGAGCCAGCGCGGCGCCAATCACAGCCGACAGAGCCCCACCCGCAAGGCCCGCCATCACGTCGATTGGCCAATGCACACCGACCGCTACCCGGCTCAGCCCGACGGCGGTTGCGAGTAGGATGAAGGTGAGACGCCAGCGTATACGCTGCGCGTAATAGGCGAGCACACCAAAGAAGACCGCTGCGGTGACACTGTGACCAGATGGAAAGCTATGCCGGCGATGCCCATCGCCGATCAGCTCAAAGCTCCCGGCCGGAAGCACCGCAGGCGGACGCGGGGCATCCAATAGAGGCTTGAGCCCGCGCCCGTAGGCGATGGCGACCAGCGCAGCGCAGATCAGCGTCCAGAAGACGCGCGGATGGCTGCGCGATAGGAACAGGGCGAGGGTCAAGGTGACACGCTCGTCGCCGAGCACGGTGAGCCACTGCCAGATAGTCGATGGCAGCTGCGCAAAGAGATCATTGAGCGCCAGGAATCCGCTATGGTAGCCCTCGCCGCCAAACAGCTGCAGCCCAATGCCAAGCGTCGCACAGAGCAATGCCCAGGCGAGCAGCCAGAGGGCACCAGCAGCCGAGACCAAGGGATCACGCTCAGCGCCCAGCTCCAGCGCCTGTTCCAAGCCCATAGCGCCTTTAACCTTCATGCAGCCGCCGGTGGAGGCGTCGCCGCCGCATCAGACACCCGTTGGCGAGCCTCCCCCGGATCTGCGGCGGACGCGGCAGAGCACTCAGCATGCTCAGTGGGCTCAGCGGACTCATCAGGCGCGCTATTGGTCAGCAAGGGGCGGGTCCTCAGCAGGTGGCTCTAGCGATCAAGAGGGGCCAATCTCCAGGCCAGGCTATGGCCATTCCGGCTCGATCAGGACCAATGCAACCGGCCCCTGACGATACCGCAGATCGAGCCGGTTTGGCGCCACGGTTTCGGCCAAGCGCTCGAGCTTGTCGATGCGCAGAAACACCAGCTCACCAGCCTGCGGACGGTCGCTCTCGGGAGTGATCGCATCCCGATAGACGCTAAAGCTCGGCATGCTGGTGCGGTAGACGACCGTCGGCCGATCGAGCTCACGCGCCAGCAGACCAGCCTCTTTGACCGGTTGTTGCATCACTGCAAACACCGCCGGCACCAGCAGTCCGAACACCAGCAGTGTTTGTACCACGCCGGCCAGGATCAGGCGCTCCCAGAGTGCGCGCCGCGACCAGAGCAACAACCCGATCATCGCGACCAGCCCGATCGAGGTGCCGAGCCGGTACCCGCTATCCAGCACCCTTACCCCTTCGGCAAACATCGCCTGCTCGTGAGCACGGTCCGCTTGCGCCTCAAGCAGACCGAGCAGGTCTGGCAGCGCCGCCATCAGCACTACGAACAGCAGCGGCGGTACGAACACGAGCCAACGGTTGCTCAACGCATGCCGATGCCGCGCCATCAGGATGAATACCGGCGTGATCCCATAGACCAGATAATGCGGCAGCTTGGTGCCAGAGAACGAGAACACGGCGAAAACGGTGACGAACCAGAGCAGCAGAAACCGATCCAGCTCATCGTCCCAGAATCGCCGAACCCGTGGCAGCAGGCTAAGAAACCAGCCGGTGAACGGCAGCAACACCAAGGGCAGCATCACGAAATAATAGCCCGGGAAGCCCGAATGGCCGTGCTTGACCCCGCTATAACGACCGAGGTTATGGCCCAGGAAGAAGCTCTGGAAAAAACCCAGGCCGTCGTCGATATAGATCGCCAGGTACCAGGGCCCTGCGACCGCGATGAAGACCAGCCAACCGCGCCAATCAAAGACGGCGGAGAGCCACGCACGCCATTCACGCAACGAGACGAAATAGAGGAAGCTGACCAGCAGCGGAAAGAAGACCGCAACCGGCCCCTTGGTCAGAAAGCCAAGCCCGAGCCAGAGGTACGTCCGCAGTAGGGTTGCGCGCGTCGGCTGCAACCGCCAGCGGAAGATCTCGAAGAAGGCCAACGCGATGAACAGATTCAGCAGCGCATCCGCCACCGCGGCCTTGCCAATGATCGCGACTTGTAAGCCAAGCGCCATCACCAAGCCGGCGACGGTCGCCGTCGCGGCATCAAGCCGGGCGCGCACGAACCACCAGAGCGCAAGGACCCAGAGGCTGGCCGCGATCGCCGAGGGCAGTC
>NZ_JBUDPI010000183.1:0-7240 GCF_054919635.1 Halochromatium sp.
GCATGCTGGTAGAGAGCTCGCCCGATCTAATCTACATGCTCGACCCGGATGGACACTTCGAGTTTGTCGGGGGCAATACTGAGACCCTGCTGCGCTATGCTGCGCACGAGCTGGTCGGCCAGCACTTTTCGTTGCTGATTCCGATGGACCATGTCTCGCAGGTGCGTTGGCACATCGGTGAGCGACGCACAGGCGAGCGAGCCACTCAAGCCTTCGAGATTCGGTTGCGGCCGAAGCAGGGTGACGTCGATCCTGACATCCATGACCTGCCGGTGTTCCAGCTCTATGCCTCTGGCGTTTACGCCCAGGCTGACGGCCAGGTTGGTGGTCAGCTTAACGGTCAGGGGGGTAGCGCCAATGGTGAGACATTCCTTGGGACCTATGGTGTTGCGCGCGACATCACCGAGCGCAAGCGCGTGCTTTGGGCGCTCGAGCAAAGCGAGGGTCGACTCCGCGAGCTGGCCGAGTTTCTGCCCGAGATGCTCATCGAAACCGACCTGTCGGGTCGGCTGACCTTCTTTAATCAGAAGACGGTCACTGCGACTGGCTATTCTGCTGAACAACTGGCAAACGACTTTGCGCTCTTCGACCTGATTGCCCCGAATGATCAGCAGGCCTTCACCCGCGCCTGGCACGCGGCCTTGGGCGGTGAGGAGATCGGCAATCAAGAGTTCGAGGTGCGCGGCGCCGATGGACGCAGCTTCCCGGTCATGATGCGCTCGACGCCACTGATCGAGCGCGACGCCCTGTCTGGCATGCGCGCGCTTCTGATCGATACCACTGAGATCAAGCAGACCCGCGAGATGCTGCGGGGAATGGCCGAAAAGGCGCAAACGGCAAGCCGCGCTAAGAGCGAGTTCCTGGCCAATATGAGCCATGAGATTCGCACCCCGATGAATGGCATCACCGGCGTCTGCGATCTGTTGCTTGAGACGCCTTTGGATGCGCAGCAACAGGACTATGTCCGGATCATCGAGTCGTCGAGCCGATCCCTGCTCGGCATCATTAACGACATCCTCGACTTCTCCAAGATCGAGGCCGGCAAGCTCGATGTTGAGCGCATCCCCTTTGACCCCCGAATGGTGATCGAAGACGTCACCGATGTGTTCATCGACCGGCTACGTGAAAAGTCGATCGAGCTGGTCGTTGACGTCACTCAGGCGGTACCGCAGCAGCTGTTGGGTGATCCATTGCGGCTGCGTCAGATCCTGACCAATCTGATCTCGAATGCCGTCAAGGTCACCAACGCCGGCGAGATCCATCTCACCGCTGATCTGCGTTGGGCGAACGAGGGGCGCTACGAGCTCCTGTTTCAGGTTCGCGATACCGGAATTGGGATACCTGCTGAGCTGCAGGAAGGAGTGTTTGAGGCCTTTCGGCAAGCGGATGGCTCGACGACCAGACAGTATGGTGGCACCGGCCTCGGACTGGCCATCTGCAAGCGTATCATCGAGCTGATGCAAGGCCGCATCTGGGTGCGCAGCACGGGGGGACAGGGCACGACCTTCCTGTTTACGGCAATGTTTGATGGCGTACCCTCAGAGGTACGCCAGCCCCCACAGCTGCCGAGGAGCGCACAGCCAGTGCGGGTGATGATCGTCGAGGGCAATCCCTATCTGCTTGATGTCACCGAGCGGATGCTGGCGGGCTTCGGCTGTGAGGTCGAGGGCTTGGCCAGCGGCGAGGCCGCATTGGCTCGCTGCCAGGACCAAGGTACAGCGCCGATCGACGTGGCCTTGATCGACATCGACCTGCCGGGCATTGATGGGGCCAAGGTGGCTGCGGCGTTAAAGGGTACCGGCACTTCGCCAGCGGTGGTCATGCTCAGTCCTGGCGGTCGGGAGGCACGCCCGAGAGGCGCCGAGAATGCTCGCGTCGATCGCTGGCTGAGCAAGCCGCTCAAACAGTCGCAGCTATTCGACACCATGATGGAGCTGCTCGGGACGGTGCCGGCGCCAAGCTCAGCGGTGCAGCCTGTTGCATCGTTGCAGGGTGAGCTCACCGGCGTTAACGTCTTGCTTGCCGAGGATAACGCGATCAATCAACGCGTTGCTGTCGAGATCCTCAAGCGCGCTGGGATCGCCGTCGAGACAGCTGAGAACGGCGCGATCGCGGTCGAGCGGGCGGCGGCCGGTGGCTACGATCTGATCCTCATGGATGTGCAGATGCCCGAGCTCGATGGGCTTGCGGCGACCGAGGCGATCCGCAAGCAGATCGGTGATCGCGATACACCCATCATCGCCATGACCGCCCATGCGATGCAGGGCGATCGGGAGCGCTGCCTGGAAGCTGGCATGGATGACTACGTCTCCAAGCCGATCGATCGCGAAGCGCTGGTTGCAACCATCAAACGGCATCTGCGGCCGCGGCGCGCTGGCGCGGCAGGCGAATCAAGCTCAGCGGCGGCTGATCTAGCTAGTGATAACGGGGTCGATGTCTCGGATGGTATCGCCCGAGTCGGCGGTGACCTGGACCTCTATTGCACGATCCTGCGCATGTACTGCGACGACTACCGCGATTTTTGTGCGGGACTGCAACAGCTCGTCAGTCTTGGCGAGTACGACAAGGCACGGATCAAGGCGCATGATCTCAAAGGTGCTTCAGGCAACGTCTCGGCGATCAACGTGCATCAGTTGGCGCTTCAGCTCGAGGAGGCCTGCCGCGCTGGCGATGCCGCTGGGGTCAGCGCCATAAACGATCGGCTTGCGCTGGCGCTGAACAGGGTTGGCACCACGCTGGCGGAGCTTGAGCGCGCGGAGGCGAGCTGAAGTCGGACGACGATCTCTGGGGTCGACGAGTTCTACGCAGTCGTTGAGGTGCTGCGCGCGGAGCTCTTTGCCCGCGGCCTCAAGGAGCAGGACGTGACGGACATCGATATCATGCTCCGCAACGCGGGCCTCATGCTGCACAGAAAGATCATCTCGGCGAATCAGCCGGAGCTGGTTGCTGACTCCATCGTCGAGCAGCCCCTGAGCGCGCTCTTAAGCGGCTCGCGAATCCTGGTGTATCAGCAGAAGCCAGATCGCTCGCTCTCCTACCGCACCGAGCCAGGCGACATTGTGATCACAGCCGTTGGTCCAGCCGCGCAGGCTGCGGCCCTGAACATCGAAGTGCCCACCGACGCCCTTGGCAAGGACCTTGCCGCGGCACTGTAGGCGACTCATGCGTTCTTCGCTGGTCGCGAGTCGGCCGCGGTCATTGAGTCACCCAATCAGGGCTTGGATCGGGGCGGGGCAGTCGCTCCTGCCGTCCGGCCTCGGGTTGGCCCCCTGCGCTATGGGCCAACAGCGACGAGACGCACCAGCCGGTGATGAAGTCCCGCAGCGCTGCCGCGCGCGGATGCTCGGCGAATTGCCCGAGCGCGTTGGCTCGTTGTCGGGCATCGCGTGGCGGGGTGTTTCTCAAGGCTCGCCAAAGCCTCCGCCGCCCGGCGTTTGCAGCACGAAGACATCATTGGTGTCCACCTTAGCGTTATCGGTGCTGCTGAGGTGCGCGATGCTGCCATCGGCGCGCTCGATCCAGGCGCGGGCGCAATCGCCATTGCCGCCCCCGGCAAGCCCGAAGGGTGCGACTCGCCGGCGATTGGCCAGGATGCCGACCTCCATCGGCTCTAAGAAACGGATGCGCCGCTCGACGCCGTCGCCGCCGCGATGACGACCGCTGCCACCGGAGCCTTGGCGGATCGAGAAGGATTCCAAACGCACCGGGAAGCGCCATTCCAGCACCTCGGGGTCGGTGAGACGCGAGTTGGTCATGTGGGTCTGGACTGCGGCGGTGCCGTCGAAGTCAGGGCCCGCGCCGGAGCCGCCGCAGACGGTTTCGTAATACTGAACGCGCCCATTGCCAAAGGTGGTGTTGTTCATGGTGCCCTGAGCTGCAGCGAGGACGCCGAGGGCGCCATAGAGGGCGTCGGTGATGGCCTGGCTGGTCTCAACGTTGCCAGCGACGACCGCGGCCGGATAGCCCGGGTTGAGCATCGAGCCCGCGGGGATGATCAGCTCGATCGGCTTCAGGCAGCCCTCGTTGAGCGGGATCGCGTCCTCGACTAGGGTGCGGAAGACATAGAGCACCGCGGCGCGACAGATGGCCGCAGGAGCGTTGAAGTTGCTCGACTGTTGCGGGCTGGTGCCGGTAAAGTTGACCTTGGCCTGGCGTCGTGCTCGATCGATCGAGATCGCGACCGCGATCACCGCGCCATCGTCCATCTCGACGCGAAAGCGACCCGGCTTCAGCACCTCGATGACCCGACGCACCGATTCTTCGGCATTGGCTTGGACATGCGCCATGTAGGCTTGGACGGTGGCGAGGCCGAAGTGGTCGACCATCTTCAGCAGCTCCTCGACGCCCTTGGCATTGGCCGCGATCTGCGCCTGCAGATCGGCGAGGTTCTGCTCGGGGTTACGCGCTGGGTAAGGCCCCGCGCTGAGCAGCGCCATGACCGCCTCGTGCTGAAAGACGCCGCGCTCGACCAGCTTAAGGTTGTCGATCAGCAGCCCTTCCTCGTCGACTCGGCTCGAGCGCGCCGGCATCGAGCCAGGGCTGATGCCGCCGATGTCGGCATGATGTCCGCGGCTGCCGACGTAGAACAGGATCTGCTCGCCAGCGGCATCGAACACCGGGGTGATGACGGTGACGTCGGGCAGATGGGTCCCGCCGTTATCGGGGGCGTTCAGCGCATAGACAGCGCCTCGGGCCATGCGACCGGCGTTGTGCTCGATCACCGCGCGCACGCTCTCGCCCATCGAGCCCAGGTGCACCGGGATGTGCGGGGCGTTGGCGACCAGGCCGCCGTCGGGGTCGAAGAGGGCGCAGGAGAAGTCGAGCCGCTCCTTGATGTTGACCGAGAACGCGGTGTTCTGCAGCCGGTAGCCCATCTGCTCGGCGATCGACATGAAGAGATTATTGAAGACCTCGAGCATCACTGGATCGCAGTCGGTACCGATCGCTCGGGCGGTGGCGCGGGCCGCAACGCGATGCAGCAGCAGATTGCCGATCTCGGTCACCTCCGCCTGCCAGCCCGGCTCGACGACGGTGGTGCCGGTCTGCTCGACGATGATGGCAGGACCGGCAATGCGGTTGCCGGGCTGTAAGGCACTGCGCTCGAACAGTGGTGATGGCTGCCAATCTCCGCCGCTGAATACCGAGACCCGTGCGCTTGGCTCTGGGACGGCGGTCCCCGGAGACCCGATTGCAGGCCTTGGCGAGCCATGGGCCTTGCCGACGGCCTCGACGGCGACGCTGGCTGCCATCAGTGGCGTGCCGGGCATCAGGAAGCCAAAGCGGGCGCGATAAGCTGCCTCGAACCTGCGCGTGATCTCCGCCGCGAGCCCTGCGGTTGTCTCGATGGCGCGCGCTTGTTCGCTGCTGTGGCTGCCTGCGTTATCGTTGCCGTTAGCCTTGCCGTTCGCCTTGTTCCGATCAAGCTCGATCTCAAGCGCGGTGTCTGAGCCCTGATAACGCAGATGCAGCCGCCGGCGTAACTCGATGCACGCGTCTGGAATGGATTGGGCGCGAAGCTCCTCCTCGGCGTCGGCCGCGATCGCATCCAGCGCCGCCCTGAGCTCGCCGCGGTTGAGGACGTCTTCAAACGGCTGCTCGAGCGAGCGCTCGCGAAGCGCCCGCACCTCAGCCAGGCCCATGCCGTAGGCGGAAAGCACGCCGGCGAGGGGATGCAGCAGCACGCGCGACATCCCAAGCGCGTCGGCGACCGCGCAGGCATGCTGGCCGCCAGCGCCACCGAAGCTGACTAGGGTGTATTCGGTCACATCGTAGCCGCGCTGTACTGAGATGGTCTTGATCGCATTGGCCATGTTCTCGACCGCGATGCGCAGGAAGCCCTCGGCGACCTGCTCCGGGCTGAGTCGATCTCCGGTTGCGGTGGCGATCTCATCGGCGAGTGCGCTGAACGCGGCTTGTACCGTCTCCAGGTCGAGCGGCTGATCCTGGTCTGGCCCGAACACCGCAGGAAAGAAGTCCGGCTGCAGCCTGCCGAGCATCAGGTTGCAGTCGGTGACCGCAAGTGGGCCGCCGCGACGGTAGCAGGTCGGCCCAGGATTGGCACCAGCGCTCTCGGGGCCGACGCGAAACCGGCTGCCGTCGAACCGGCAGAGCGAGCCACCGCCGGCGGCAACGGTGTGGATCTGCATCATCGGGGCGCGCATGCGCACCCCGGCAACCGGGGTCTCAAGGGTGCGCTCGAGCGTGCCGGCATAGTGGGCGACATCGGTCGAGGTGCCGCCCATGTCGAAGGTGATCAGCCGATCGAAGCCGGCCTGCAGCGCCGTCTCGACCGCGCCGACGATGCCGCCAGCCGGGCCGGAGAGGATCGCGTCTTTACCCTGGAAGAGATGCGCATTGGTGAGCCCGCCGTGTGATTGCATGAACTGCAAGCGTGGCTGGCCTGTTGAGCCATTGCCAAGAAGGCGTTCGACCTGATCGACGTAGCGCCGCAGCAAGGGTGACAGATAGGCATCGACCACCGTCGTGTCGCCACGGCCGATGAGCTTGATCAATGGGCTGGTCTCGTGGCTCGTCGAGATCTGGGTGAAGCCGACCGCCTTGGCGAGCGCCTTGATGCGCTGCTCATGCTCGGGGTAGCGATAGCCGTGCAGGCAGAGGATGGCGATGGCACGGAGGCCGTCGCTGTAGGCCTGTTCCAAGCGCGGGCGTAGCGCGTCGAGATCGAGCGGGGTGACCAGGCGACCATCGGCGCCGATGCGCTCGGTGACCTCCTCGACCCGCTCGTAGAGCATCTCCGGGAGGACGATCTGGCGCTCGAACAGGTGCGGGCGGGCCTGATAGCCGATGCGCAGCGCGTCGCCGAAGCCGCGCGTCACGATCAGCAGCACGCGGTCGCCCTTGCGCTCGAGCAGGGCATTGGTGGCGACCGTGGTGCCCATCTTCACCGCTTCGATCTTGGCGCTCGGCAGAGGCTCATCCGGTGCTAGACCGAGCAGTTGCCGGATGCCTTCGATCGCGGCATCGGCATAGGCCTCGGGATTCTCCGAGAGCAGCTTCTGCGTGACCAACTGCCCATCCGGCCGGCGGCCGACGATGTCGGTAAAGGTGCCGCCGCGGTCGATCCAGAACTGCCAGCTAGCGCCCTGGGATTGAAGCGGTTGGGACCTGACCAATTCGCTTGGGCTCATGGCGGCATGCTTCGCAGGTTCTCATGTTGAGGACTCTTCATTCTAACCTGGCAGGCTGGATGGCCAGGTCTCAAGCCCAGGTCTCAAGCCCA
>NZ_JBUDPI010000184.1:0-7219 GCF_054919635.1 Halochromatium sp.
AGACCGCGCGCCAGCAGGTGCAGTCCCTGCTCGGCGCCGAGCTCGACTCCGAGATCGTCTTCACCTCCTGCGGCACCGAATCCGATTCCACCGCCATCCTCTCGGCACTCAAGGCCCAGCCGGAACGCCGCGAGATCATCACCACCGTGGTCGAACACCCGGCCGTGCTGAGCCTCTGCGAGCATCTGGAGAAGGACGGCTATCGCGTTCACTATCTTGCCGTTGATGAGAAAGGTCGCCTGGATCTCGCGCACTATCAATCTTTGCTCAGCGATCAGGTCGCCATCGCCTCGGTGATGTGGGCCAACAACGAGACCGGCACCCTCTTTCCAGTGGAGCAGATGGCCGAGCTGGCGCGCGCGGCCAGTGTAATGTTCCATACCGACGCGGTCCAAGCCGTCGGCAAGCTGCCGATCGACCTCAAGAACACCGCCATCGACATGCTCTCGCTCTCCGGGCACAAGCTGCATGCGCCCAAGGGCATCGGCGTGCTCTATCTGCGCCGCGGCACCCGCTTCCGCCCGCTGCTGCGAGGCGGTCAGCAGGAGCGTGGCCGACGCGCGGGCACTGAGAACAGCGCCTCGATCGTCGCGCTGGGCAAGGCCTGCGAGCTCGCCCAAGCCCATCTCGAGACCGAGCGTATCCAGGTCGCCGCGCTGCGCGACCGGCTCGAGCGAGGCATCCTCGAGGCCGTGCCTAACAGCTTCGTCACCGGTGACCCGAGCAATCGTTTGCCCAACACCTGCAACATTGCCTTCGAGTACATCGAGGGCGAGGCCATCCTGCTGCTGCTGAACAAGCTCGGCATCGCCGCCTCCAGTGGATCGGCATGCACCTCGGGCTCGCTCGAGCCGAGCCACGTGATGCGCGCCATGGGCATCCCCTTCACTGCCGCGCATGGCACCACCCGCTTCTCACTCTCCCGCTACACCACGGCTGAGGAGATCGAGCGCGTCATTGAAGCCGTGCCGCCCGTCGTTGCGCAGCTGCGCAAGCTCTCGCCGTACTGGGACCAAGACCGCCCAGCAGCCCAGGGCCAAGACGCGGGCTTCCAGCCGGCTTATGCATGAGCCGCAGCCGCGACGATAGGCGCGCTTGACCACACCACTTGGCAAGCCCTGCTGCTGGCAATGTTGGAATGATCGCGATTCGGCGCTGCAGGGTGCCGCGCACGCTCAAGGCGCTAGAGCAAGAACAGCGTCGCTAGGCCGAGGAAGATGAAGAAGCCCCCGGAGTCGGTCAGCGCGGTGATCATGACCGAGCTGCCGAGCGCCGGGTCACGACCGAAGCGCTGGCGTAGCAACGGGATGAGCACGCCCGCGGTGGCCGCGAGCAGCAGATTCAGCGTCATCGCCGCAACCATCACTACGCCGAGCGGCAGATTCTGGTAGACCAGGCCGGCAAAGATGCCGATCACCCCACCCCAGACCAGACCGTTGATCAACGCGACCCCAAGCTCCTTGACGATCAGCCGGCGCCAGGCCGAGGGCTGCACCTGCCCCATCGCGATCGCGCGCACGATCATGGTGATGGTCTGGTTACCGGCATTACCGCCGATGCCGGCGACGATCGGCATCAAGGCCGCGAGCGCGACCAACTGCGCGATCGAGCCCTCGAACAGATTGATCACCCGTGAGGCGATCACCGCGGTGACCAGGTTGATCGCCAGCCAGGCCCACCGATTCTTTACCGAGCGCAGGATCGGCGCAAAGATGTCCTCCTCTTCCTCCAGGCCTGCGTTGCTCAGGATCTCGGCCTCGTTCTCCTCTTGAATGTAGTCAACGACATCTGAGACGGTCAGCCGCGCCATCAGACGTCGGCGCTGATCCACCACCGGTACCGAGACCAGGTCGTAGCGCTCGAAGGCATTCGCCGCCTGCCGCGCCTCGTCCTCGGGACGAAACAGGTTCAACCCGGTCGTCTGCATGACCTCGGCAACCGCCGTCTCTGGCTCGTTGATCAACAGCGCCTCGAGCGTGAGGACACCGCGCAGCCGTTCATCACGATCGATCACGAAGAGCTGATCGGTGTGGTCGGGCAGCGCCTCGAAACGGCGCAGGTAGCGCGAGACGACCTCCAGGGTCACGTCCTCGCGGACCTTGACCAGATCGAAGTCCATCAGCGCGCCAACCGTTCCTTCGGCATAGGACATGGCCTCGCGCACACGCGCCTGCTCGCGCTGATCGAGCGAGGTCAGGACCTCTTGCGCTAGGTCCTGAGGGAGATCCGGAATCAGATCGGCCAGCTCATCGGCATCCAGGGCCTCGGCTGCGGCCTTGATCTCGTCGCGATCCATGGTCTGAAGCAGGCTTGGGCGCACCGCGTCCGAGACCTCGAGCAGGATATCGCCGTCCTTGTCGGTCCTCACCAGATCCCAAACAAACAGGCGCTCACCGAGCGGGAGCGCCTCCAGGATGTGAGCGATATCGGCCGGATGCAGCCGATCGAGCTTGCGCTGTAGCCGGGCCAGGTTCTGCCGATGGGTGATGTTCTCGACCAACCGCTGATGCGGCATCTGCTGACGCCGCGTCAGATCCTCGACCAGCCTCTGCTTAGCCAGCAGCTGTTCCACCTCGCGCAGATACCGCTGTAGCACGTCTTCATCGGGTCGCGGCAGGTCGGGCATCGGCGTCGGTCTCCAGCAAGGTCTGAGTAGCGTCTCAAAGGAGCCGAGGATACCGAACCAAGGTTACAGCCAGGCGGCGGCTAGCAACCGCCGCCCAATGATCTCGCGCCTGATGATCCCGGCCCGATGATCTTGGCCTAGTGACGGCCTCAGAATTCCTCATCACCGAAACCGTCGAAGAAGCCGCCGCCCTCGTCCTCCGCGGGCAGATCGGGCTCGGTAAGACCTGGGTCGTCCATCGCCCCTGCATCAGCAGGCGCCGCGTCGGCGGGAGCCGGTTCGGCATGATCCAAGAACAGGCCGCCGATGGCATTACCGAGTAGTACGCCACCGGCCACGCCCATCGCGGTCTGCATCGCCCCAGCCAGGAAGCCACCGCCTTGGCCGCGCTGCATTCCCATGGCTTGCGGCTGTGCGTTCTGCGAGCCCCAACCGCCAGAGCGCGCGGCGGCCCCAGGCGGTGCGGGTGGCGCAGCTGGTGGTGCCGCTGGGGGCTGTTGCGCAGCACCGGCGCCAAACAGCCCGCCCAGGAAACCGCCACCGCCCTGCGGCCGCGAGGCAAGCTCCTTCTCCAGGCTCTCGACCCGGCCCTGCAGCTGCTGCAGCGCCTGCTCCTGCACAATCACCGCCTGGGCCATCAGATAGGGCGCCGCAGGCTGCTGCTGCACCAAGGAGCCGATCAGACGCTCGGCCTCAGCATCACGCGGGCCACTCTGGCTCTCGGCCTGCTTCAGGCGCTCGAACAGGCCTTCGATTGCAGTTTGATCTTGGACGTTCATCGTCAAGTCTCTCAGGGTGAATGAGGATGGATCGTTGTGCTTGATGGTTGAAGGTCGGTAAGGTCAGGGCTGACAGCTCAGCGCCCAACCCGCACCGATCGCGTGGCTATAGTACTGGAGTCCTCTCGCGCCATGGCCACCAAGATAGGGCCTGTCTGTTGGATTCCGTCGCGCTGAAGCGTAACTCCGCCTGCGCGAGCACCACCTTGTCATGGGACTCTCAGCTAATGCGAATCGCCTGTAGCGCAGCGTCCGCCTCCGCTTAGGCCGTGCCGATCAGACCCGGCTTGCCACCGCGGTCTCGGACCGGACCCGCAACGTCATCCAATACGCCGGGGAGGGCAGCTGCCTGATCGAAGACCAAGGACCGGGTTGCGCTTTAGCGTCAGCGACAACGGCGCCGGTATGAGCATCGAAGACCCACGACGACGATCCTGATTGTGGATGACGAAGAGCCGTTCCGCAGCATGCTCGAAGCCATGCTGCGCAAGGACGGCCATCAGGTGCTCAGTGCCGTGAATGGCAGTGAGGCCCTAGCGCTGCTGGATACTCATCCCCCGATCTGATCGACAGATCGCCACTCGCCGAGATCTTGATGCGGTTCCCGCTTGGGCTGCAACAGACCATCCCAGTCGAGCCACTCGATTTCCACCTATTTCCACGTCCTTAACAACTCTTTACACAGCCTTGGCTGCCGCTGATGTAGTCCTAAATCCAAGAAATAAGGGGCTAGGACAATCTCGTCGTCTAGTCAACCAACAATCAGCGATCAGGTATCCACCATGACCAACGTACAGCTTATCCAAGAGTCCACTTCAGTCCGTGCCGTCGTGACCGATGAGCTGACGATGACCACCGTATCAGCCTTGCAGCGTCAGCTCCGTGATGCCCTCAGCAACGCGAAGTCAGACCTTGTCGTTGACCTCGAGCAGGTGAGCACCATCGACTCGAAGGGTATCGGCCTGCTGATCGCCGCCAAGAACACCCTAGCCTCGCAGCAGGGGCAGCTTCGGCTGATCAATGTGCCGGCACATATCTTCAATCTGCTCAAAACCTTGCGCCTGGCCAGCAGCCTAAATGCCGAGCCTGCGAGCAATGACTCCGAAGAGGATCTGGAGCGTTACTTCGAGCAAGCGCTAGCCGCTTGACCCGCTCGCTTGATCCGCGGAGTGCCAAAGAGCACGAGACCATTGGCCATCTCGCCAGCGGCGTTGCCCACGATTTCAACAATGTGCTGGCCGTGCTCGACGCCAATCTCTACTTCCTCCGCAGCTTCATCAAGCCGACCGAGCCTGACGCTGAGAGCACCCAGGTGCTCGATGAGATGACCAGCGTCTTGGGCCAGGCCAAGGTCATCACCTCTGGCATGCTAGCCTTGAGCCGCGCCGGTGGCGTACCGCTACGCCCGACACCACTCGAGCCGCCGCTGTTGGAGCTCTCGGACATCCTGCGGATGATGTTGCCGGAGTCGATCGACTGGCAGCTCAGGGTCGAGCCCGGCCTAGCCGCCACCACGAATGGCGGCTTTCTGCAGGCCGCGCTGCTCAACCTGGCCCTGAATGGTCGTGACGCCATGCCTGATGGCGGCAAGCTCTCGATCAAAGCCGAGCACACGCATTGGCCAGGCTATCCGACGCTGATGGTCGGTGATCTCAAGCCTGATGAATACGCCGTCATCCATGTCGACGATACCGGTGGCGGCATCCCGGCACCGATCTTGAACCGGATGTTCGAGCCCCTGTTCTCGACCAAGACCCAACAACGCGGCCACGGCCTCGGGCTCTTCATGGTCCGCGAGTTCGTGCTGCATTCCGGAGCCGGGCTAGCGCTTCACTCGAACCTCGGCCGCGGAACCCAGATGCAGATCCTATTGCCGCTCGCAGAGACCGATTAGCCGAGCGTCTCGCCCTCACTCCAACAGGCCTCGTCGCAGTTCCGACATCACCTTGGCCCCTGACCGTCGCATCTGCTCCAATCAGTGCAGTCCAGCTCACTAAGCAACTGATTTAGAAATCATAAGCGTACAGGCCCGAGACTTGCCCGAAGCGGTAACCTGCGTCGACCCGATAGAGGGCCGTTCCCGCGACCTCACTGCTGCGATCCGGGCTGCGATGAAGGCTGGGCTGACAGCCCGCTGATCAGTTGCTCAGCGCCGATCAAAGGCATCAGTCGCAAGAGAACCTGCTCCAAGACCCCGGATTCAGCCGCAGCAACCTTCTTCAGCTTGCGAGCCCGCCAATCGAGGGTGTGGATCAGGTTGGCGGCCACCACCGATGTCGCGTCGAGGTTATTGACTGGCACCTCTGTCGCTGCTCCCCGGATGCTGGTACTGATCGGACAGCAGATGAGTAGGCCCGTCGCCTGGTTGTAGGCCCTGCTCGACAACACCAGCGCCGGGCGGTACTTGCCGATCTCTCTGCCTTTGGTCGGCTCGAAATCAAGGAAGACGATGTCGTTACGCTCCGGGATGTAGCGGCCAGCCACGTCAGTCCCCAAGCTCATGGTCCAGCAAGCTCGGCAATTCGTCGGCATGGGCCTTCTCTGGCGTCATCCCCGCGATCAGGTCTGCCTCCGTATAGGGGAACCTGATCGGTTGATCGGGCTCTTTGCGAGTAATCAGCAAGCCGTCTTCGGTCACCTCAATGGCCACCTTATCCCCCTTGCCGAGTCGAGCCAGCTGCCCGATCGGGCGGGTGATGCGGATGCCCAGGCTATTGCCCCAAGGCTGAACGGTTCCCTCAAATCGCGCTTTGGCCGGTGCGCCCATCATGCCCCTCAATGTTGTAACGCTGTAGTTACGCACCAGTGTAGTCGTCGCCGGTGCGCTGTCAATCATGATGCTGCCATCCTGGCCCTCGTCAGCCGGTTGCGCACAGCACCTGTTGATGTGCTCGTACACCCGCTCACGCGCTTCATCGACCTGGCCCTGTCGGATCTCCGACAAAGGCGAGACTCAGCAGGTCGCAGCTGCTCCAAACCTGCAAAGCTCGGCTCTAAGCCATTGATTCTGAAAATCATAAATTTAGGCCCAGGATTTGCTTAAGCCACTTACCAAGACGCGATAGGGCGCAACAAAGCCGCGCAACGCCAAGAGCCGATCTCGACAGGACTCACAAGCCGCTGTGTCGGCAACGCCTTCGAGACACATTTGATAGGAGCTCAAACCGATGCCAATCACCAGCGCTCCGACGACCCCTCGGGTCTGCATCAACGACACCACGCTGCGCGATGGCGAGCAGTCGGCCGGGGTCGCCTTCTCGCTCGATGAGAAGCTGGCGATCGCGCGCGGGCTCGATGCCCTTGGCGTGCCCGAGCTCGAGATCGGCATCCCGGCCATGGGCGAAGAGGAGCGCGACTCGATCCGCGCCGTCGCCGGCCTCGGGCTCAATGCCCGACTGATGGTCTGGGCTCGCATGTGCAGCGCCGATATCGATGCCTGCGTCGGGCTAGGCGTCGACCTAGTCGACCTCTCAATCCCGGTCTCGGATCAACAGATTGCCCGCAAGATCGGACGCGACCGTGCCTGGGTGCTCGACTGTATTGCCCAAGAGGTGCGGATTGCACGCGCGCAGGGGCTTGAGGTCGGCGTCGGCTGCGAGGACGCCTCGCGCGCCGATCCGGATTGGCTCAAGCAGATCGCCGAGGCGGCGCAGCAGGCCGGCGCCCGACGCCTACGCTTCGCCGACACGGTTGGGATGCTCGATCCCTTCGGCACCTATGAGCGCATCCGCGACCTGGCTAGCGTCTGCGATTGCGAGATCGAGATGCACGCCCATGACGATCTGGGCCTGGCCACCGCCAACACACTCGCCGC
>NZ_JBUDPI010000185.1:0-7213 GCF_054919635.1 Halochromatium sp.
CGTCTCTTGGGCACTGCGCCAGGCTGAGATCGCCCGCAAGCTAGGCATGGGGCTGCATGTCCCGATCGCTTTTGGCTTCGCAATCCTCGCCTACGTCACGCTGGTTGTGATCCGCCCTGTGTTGTTGGGTGCGTGGGGTCATGGCTTCCCATACGGTATCTTCAGTCACCTCGACTGGGTATCCAATGTGGGCTACCAATACCTGCACTTCCATTACAACCCGGCGCACATGCTGGCGATCACGTTCTTCTTCACTAACGCGCTTGCGTTGGCCCTGCATGGTTCGTTGATTCTGTCGATGACGAATCCGCAAGAGGGTGAGCCAGTGAAGACGGGCGAGCACGAGAACACCTTCTTCCGTGACTTCGTTGGTTATTCCATCGGTGCGCTCGGTATCCACCGTCTCGGTCTATTCCTCGCGATCAATGCTGCATTCTGGAGCGCAGTCTGTATCGTGATCAGTGGTCCGTTCTGGACGCGTGGCTGGCCAGAGTGGTGGAACTGGTGGCTCGAATTGCCGTTCTGGTCATAAGGGGACACCAACATGGCTGAGTATCAAAACATCTTTACGCGGGTTCAAGTCCGCGAGCCCGGCTACCCAGGTGTCGAGCTCCCAGAAGGTAGCCTGCCGCGTCTCGGGAAACCGGTCTTTCCGTGGTTCTCATATTGGCTGGGGAAGATCGGTGACGCCCAGATCGGTCCGATCTACCTTGGCTTTGCCGGCGTAGCCTCGCTGATCTGCGGTTTTATCGCCATTGAGATCATTGGCTTCAATATGCTGGCGTCGGTCGATTGGAGCCCGATGCAGTTCCTTAAGAACTTCTTCTGGCTTGCACTTGAACCGCCACCTCCAGCTTATGGATTGAGCATTCCGCCCTTGGGTGATGGTGGCTGGTGGCTGATGGCTGGCTTCTTTCTGACTGCCTCGATCATTCTGTGGTGGGTTCGGACCTACCAGCGCGCGATTGCGCTAGGCACTGGAACCCATGTGGCTTGGGCCTTTGCTGCGGCGATCTTCTTCTACCTGACGCTAGGATTTATTCGTCCAGTGTTGATGGGTAGCTGGGGTGAGGCTGTGCCCTTTGGGATCTTCCCGCATCTGGACTGGACGGCGGCGATCTCCATTCGCTACGGCAACTTCTACTACAACCCGTTCCATGCGCTCTCGATCGCCTTCCTCTACGGCTCGGCAGTGCTGTTTGCGATGCACGGCGGCACTATCCTCGGTGTCTCGCGCTATGGTGGTGATCGTGAGATCGATCAGATCACCAGCCGCGGAACCGCCGCTGAGCGTGCCATGCTGTTCTGGCGCTGGACCATGGGCTTCAACGCGACGATGGAATCCATCCACCGCTGGGCCTGGTGGTTCGCAGTACTCACGGTCATCACCGCGGGCATTGGCATTCTGCTGACCGGTACGGTTGTCGAGAACTGGTATCTCTGGGGTATTAAGCACGGCATCGTGGCTCCCTACCCATCAGAGATCACGATCCAGGATCCGACCCTGCTGCAGGGGGTATCACAATGAAGGTCTTCAATCGTAAGACGGTCATACTCGCAGCCTTGGGCGCCTCGGCGATCCTGGCTGGCTGCGAGGCGCCACCGCCGGAAACGATCCAGAACGGCTACCGTGGGCTGCAGATGCAGACCAACTACAACCCGCGTCTGCTTCAGGCATCGCTGGAAGCCAATGTGCCGCCGGACCCCATCCCGGCTGCCGCTGAAGGTGGGCCGTTGGCGAAGGACGTGTACAAGAACGTCCAGGTGCTAGGTGACCTTACGGTCAATGAGTTCAACCGGCTGATGGTTGCTCTGACCAACTGGGTGGCGCCGGAACAAGGCTGCTATTACTGCCATGTCAGTGATGGTGGGTTCGAGGAAGACGGCATCTACACCAAGATCGCTTCCCGAAAGATGCTGCAGATGACGCAGGATACCAACGCCCACTGGAAGGACCATGTGGCCGATACCGGTATTACCTGCTACACCTGCCATCGCGGGAACCCGGTTCCGGAATACGTCTGGGTAACCGATCCAGGTCCGGGTCAGCCAACCGCCTTAGCGCCGACTGGGCAGAATATCGCTGCTCCGTCGGTTGCCTATGCATCGTTGCCGTATGACCCGTTCACGCCATTCTTGCTACAAGACAATGACATTCGGGTTATTGGCGATACCGTCCTACCGCAAGGAAATCGTCGGTCGATCAAGCAGGCAGAATGGACCTATGGCCTGATGATGCATATCTCCGACGCTCTGGGTGTCAATTGCACCTATTGCCACAACTCACGGTCGTTCTACTCCTGGGATCAGAGCACACCACAGCGCACCACTGCCTGGTATGCGATCCGTCACGTCAGAGAGCTGAACAACAATTGGGTTGTGCCGCTAAGCGAAATCCTTCCGGATTCCCGCAAGGGGCCTTTGGGCGACGTCTATAAGGTGTACTGCACCACCTGCCACCAGGGTGCTTACAAGCCTCTCTATGGCGCACCGATGGTGAAGGACTATCCGTCGCTACAGGGACCGATACCTGAAGGTGGGTTAGCCGCTGCCAAGGCTGCTGAGGAAGCAACCGAAAAGGCGGCATCGGCAGAAGCGGCACCGGCAGAAGCGGCACCCGCTGAGGAAGTAACCGAAGAGGCGGCATCGGCACAAGCTGCACCCGCTGAGGAAGCAACCGGGGAAGCAGCGCCAGCAGAAGCGGCACCTGCTGAGGGAGCAGCACCGGCAGAAGCGGCCCCGGCCGAGGGAGCAGCAGCTGAAGCTCCGGCTGCCGAAGAAGCTCCGGTACAGCAACAGACCCAGCAGTATCCGCCGCGGCTGCAGTACCCACCGCCGTCAATGATGCGCTATCCGCCGGCTCCGCTGCAGTATCCGCCGGCTCCACAGTCTCGGTAGGAATATCCAGGGTGATGGACCACCCCGCCCGGCTGGGCGGAACCGATGGCCGAAAGGTCAAATCTGAAAAACGACAGAGGTGATTTCCATGGCTGATAACAAGAGCCTGACGGGCCTGACCGAAGAGGAAGCCCAAGAGTTTCACGGCATCTTCACGTCTAGCATGACCGCCTTCTTTGGCGTCGTCATTCTTGCTCACGTGCTGGCTTGGCTCTGGCGTCCCTGGCTGTAAGACGGCGTTCGCTAAGTTGAGTCATATTACGGTGTGAATGCCTTGCTCAAGACAGGCTTTCACACTTCACTAGGAGACAATCCATGCATCGTATTTGGCAGCTCTTTGATCCGCGCCGCAGCCTGATGGCGCTGTTCAGCTTCCTGTTCGTATTAGCCTTGCTGATTCACTTCATCCTGTTGGCGTCTCCGGACTTCAACTGGCTCGGAGGTAACTCGGTTCAGGCGCCTGCATCGAACATGTCGGCTATGCCGGCCGCTCGGACGATGAACTGAAATGATGTGATCGATGACAGTCATTGATTGGCTGTCATCAAAGCACCGTCTGTTGGTGCCTGCTGATACCGAGCGAAACCGCTTGGTGCGGCAAGCCCGAAAGGGCAACCCCGCCGCGGGGGTGTACGCGGTCGATGGCCGAGAGGCCCTTTTAGAAAACCGGAGGTTGAATCCATGGCTGATCCCAAGAGCCTGACCGGACTGACCGAAGAAGAGGCCCAGGAGTTCCACGGCATCTTCACGTCTAGCATGACCGCCTTTTTTGGTGTCGTCATTCTTGCACACGTACTGGCTTGGATCTGGCGCCCCTGGCTGTAAAGAGCGAACGCGCTTGCGAACCCGGCATCGCGAGCACTGTGCTATACGGTGCTCGACGACCTAGCGACTAACGCAGAGGAATCTGAAATGCATAAGCTCTGGCAAATCTTCGATCCGCGCCGCACCCTGGTGGCAATCGCTATCTTCCTATTCATCCTGGGCTTGTTGATCCACTTCATCCTGCTCAGCACGGCGGATTTCAACTGGCTGGGCGATGGCATTCCAGCCGTCAGCCAAATGATCTCGGAGCAGATCAGCCTCGTTTAGCGTTCAAGAGGCTCGCCATCTTAAGAGATGGAGCGCTGGGTCACCCGTTCTCACGTGTGACCCAGCGTGACGCGCAAACGGCAGCCAAAGGGCTGCTTTTTTGTGTGTGAATCATTGCTTCCGCTGTCTCCACGCTTCATTGCTGCGCCAACGTTCCATGAGGTCGAAACCATGTGCGATCAGTGCGAGCCCTAGTGGTAGAGCGATCAGGTACCAGCTGAGATCAGCTATGGCAGCTCGTAGACTGAGTAGCAACAGAAATCCAGCCGCGAGGTTAGGTAAGAGTTGCATCAAGCTGGGAGCGCGTCTAGTGATGCGGTACACGATTTCCAGTGCGGCCATCTCGACCAGAACCAGCATCAAGATGATGTCGATGATCTTGCCAGAGGCGAAGAGCTGCGCCATGTACGAGTCCTCCTAGAACAAGACGATCCAATAGATCAGTAACCCGAGCACGAGCCGATAGAGCACAAAAGGCAGCATGCTCACGCGCTCGATAAAGCGCAGAAAGAAGTGGATCGTCAGATAGGCGACGATGAATGAGAGCGCGGCCCCGAGCCAGAGCTGGCCCCAGGCGACGGGGTCGGGCGATTCGACCAACTCTTTTGTCTGCAGCAAGCCGGCGATCAGGATGGTTGGGATCGAGAGCAGAAAGGAGAAGCGCGATGCGGCCTGGCGTGTCAGTCCCAATAGGAGCCCAGCAGTCATGGTGATGCCTGAGCGCGAGGTGCCGGGAATGATGGCGATCGCCTGAAAGAGCCCAATCAACAGGGCGCTGCCCCAGCCTAAGCGGTACTCGTCGCGCTTGCGTTTTCCGACGGCATCGGCGAGCCACAGCAGTAACCCGAAGCCCAGGGTGGTGCTAGCGATCACCAGCTCGACAAGCTGGCCGTCTTCGCGAAGGAATTCCAGCAGGGACTTGAGTGGAAGGCCGAGCACGAGGATGGGAAGGGTCGCGATCAGCACCATCCAGCCCAGGCGCGCACTGGGATCGGCCAGCGAGCGTCGCCGAATCGAGCCGCCAATCGCCACTGCCATGGAGGTGAGCTCTTGGCGGAAGTACAGCATCACGGCGGCAAGGGTGCCGACATGCACGGCGACATCGAAGGCTAGGCTCTGCAATGCGTAGCCGAAGACGGTCGGCGTGACGATCAGGTGCGCCGAGCTCGAGATGGGGAGAAATTCGGTAAAGCCCTGCACTACGGCGAGCAGAACGATCTGGACGACGTCCATCTTGGGGGTCCTTCAACAGCAGGTGATGGCATCGGTCACGGCCGATCGGGCGCGAGAGTATAACGCGTGGTCTGTGACAGTCGCGCCTATCGTGCGCCGCTTTATCAGCTCAGAGATCGAAGCGGCACAGCGGAACCATCAACTCTGCGCGGCTCAGGCCACCGTGAATCCCGATCTGCTCGAATGGCTTATCGCCGATCAGCTGGTGGTGGAGTGCGGCCCGGTCGCGAGCGATCAGGCAATAATCGCCGACGCGCTCTCGCAGCCTTGGATGGGCGACCCCGAGTCCAAATAGGCCGCGCTCGATCAGCTCCGAACTGCGGAACAGCTCAAAGTCGGTACCGAGCAGGTCGACGCAAAGCTGTTCGAAGCGGCTCGACTGGTCGGGTCGCAGATAGCAGTAGGCCGCGCGCGGCTCGCCGCAGAGCGGAATGCGTAGACAGTCGACCAGCTCCGGCATCGAACTGAGCTCGATGAGCTGCGTTGGCGGGGTGTCCAATTGGCCATGATCGGCGCTGATCAGTAGCATGCTGTCGCTGCCTGCCAGACGCCGCTGCAGGCTGCTCAGCTGGCGCTCGATCGCGTCCAGATGGGCCAGCGCCTGCGGGCTCTCGATGCCCTGCTTGTGCCCGATGGCATCGAGCTCGGGCCAATAGCCATAGATGGTCGTCGGCGAGCGCGCCTGCTTCAGCACCTTGGCAATGCCGCGAAAGAGTTCGCTCAGACCCTTGTACGGATGCAGTCTGGCCGGCCCCAGATGGGCGAGGTTGTAGTCCGAGCGGGCGATCGTCTTGGGCGAGATCACCACCGAAGGGGTGTCCAAGGCCGCGAACACGGAGCGATGCCCATAGAGCTGGCGCAGATCGACACCAGCCTGAGCATAGCCGCTGCCGCCGTATCTTGGTGTGCCGGGCAGCACCGCGAGCACGCTGCCGAGCTCGCCGAGCCACATGTGCCAGCCGGTCATCCCGTGCTGCTGCGGGGCGTCGCCGGTGAGATAGCTGGTGATGGCCGATGCCGTGGTCGGCGGGAATACCGAGGTCAGGGCGCCAAGCCGATGCTGGGCTAACAGCCCATCCGGTGCGCGCCGCTGTAGCCAGTCGTCGCCAAGCCCATCGATGATGAGCAGCACGAGATGCCGGGCCTTCCTGATCTCGGCGGCTGGCAGCAGATTGGCCTCGGGATAGGGCTCGGCATCGGGCGGTTGATGTCCGCGGGCCTGGATCAGCGACTGCATCAGGTTAACGATGCTGCCGCCTTGATAGTCTGGAGCGTGCATCCATCGAGGATACGGGAGCCTTCTGGTGGCGACCAGCCCACTTGCGATCGTAGCAGCTACAATCCCGCCTACCATGTCGTCGTTTGATCATCGCACCGCGCTGCAGCAGATCCCGGCCGAGCCTGGCGTCTATCGCATGCTCGACGCCGCAGGCACGCTGCTCTATGTCGGCAAGGCCAAGCACCTGAAACGCCGGGTCGGCAGCTATTTTGGCCGGGCGCTGAATCGTCGACTTCAGGTGATGGTCGCGCAGATCGCCGATATCCAGGTCACGGTGACTCGCACCGAGGGCGAGGCCCTGCTGCTCGAGAATGACCTGATCAAGACCCATCGCCCACGCTTCAATGTGCTGCTGCGCGATGACAAAAGCTATCCGTACATCTACCTGAGTACCCAGGATCAGTTCCCACGGCTGTCGTTCTACCGTGGGCCGCGTCGGGGCGAGGGGCGCTACTTCGGCCCCTACCCCAGCGCTTGGGCGGTGCGTGAAACCCTGCAACTGCTGCAGAAGCTGTTTCCGGTGCGGCAATGTCGCGACAGCTTCTACCGCACGCGCACCCGAGCCTGCCTGCAGCACCAGATCAAACGCTGCACCGGCCCCTGTGTCGGCTTGATCAGCGCGGACGACTATGCGGTTGATGTGGCGCATAGCATCAAGTTCTTGGAAGGGCGAACCGACGAGGTGATTGCCGAGCTCGGCGAGCGCATGGA
>NZ_JBUDPI010000186.1:0-7202 GCF_054919635.1 Halochromatium sp.
GCGACCTCGGATAGGCCCTTCTTGCCGGCGTCGAGCTCCTCGAGCACGATCATCGGCAGATAGATGTCATGCTCCTTGAAGCGAAAGAGTGCGGTCGGGTCGTGCATCAACACGTTGGTGTCGAGCACGAAAAGGCAGTGATCGCTTTCGCGCTTGATCATCGTGATCAGCCGAGCGCACGGACGGTTGTTAGCACCTCATCGACATGACCTGGAACCTTGACGCCACGCCACTCCTTGATCAAGCTTCCTTGCTCGTCAATCAAGAAGGTGCTGCGCTCGATGCCCAAGGATTCTTTGCCGTACATCTTTTTCAGTTTAATGACATCGAATGCCTTGCAGAGCACCTCATCCTTGTCGGAGAGCAGGTCGAACGCGAATCCCTGTTTGGCCTTGAAGTTCTCCTGTGCCTTGATGCCGTCGCGCGAGGCGCCGAGGATGGCGGTATTAGCGGTAGCAAAGTCCGCCGCGGCGGCGGTGAAGTCCAGGCCCTCTTGGGTGCAGCCGGATGTGCTCGCCTTCGGGTAGAAGTAGAGGACGAGGCGCTGACCTCGAAAATCGCTGAGCTTGAGCGACTTGTCGCCGGTCGCGGGGAGCTCGATGTCGGGGACGGGTTGATTGATCTCGACGGTCATGGCGCGCCTCCTATTCGGTTGGGCAGGGACTCAGCCTTGGATTAGGCTTGGTGTTGGACTTGGTTGTCGGCTCGGTCTCGATCCTGGATCAAGCGGCGCGCAAACCTGGTCGTGATCCGGGTTGCAGCCCTGATTCTAACCAGGTCTCGTCGGGCGAATATCAGGTCAGGCGAGCGGATTTGGAAGCGCATCCTGATCCCGAGCAAAGCCGACGAGCCAACGCGATACCACCTGAGTGCTCTGGATGGGCCCTGTAGGTGCTTGGTAGGTGCTGGGGTCAGCCGGCCCTTAGGCCTTTTGTGGCTCGAGCACCGCGTCGAGGTTGAGTCCATCGCAGTAGTCCATGAACTCCTCGCGCAGCGTCGCGATGTGAGTATCCGCAGGGATACCAACCGTCATGTGCACCGCGAACATCGGGGTCCCGGTGTGGGCCGCTGCATAAGTCGTCGTCGCCATATCTTCGATATTGATCTGACGTTCGGCAAAGAAGCCTGCGAGGTTGTTGACGATGCCAGGGTGGTCCATCGCAATCACGTCGACCGCATACGGAAGCTTACCCTCGCCCTGTGCGCGAGCCCCGGTGCGCTTGCTGACAATGGTCAGATCCAAGGAGCGCTGCAGCTCAGGCAGCGCGTTCTCGACCTTTGCCAGGGTATTCCACTTGCCCTCGACCAGCAGGATCGCGGCGAACTCGCCGCCGAGCACCGTCATGCGGCTATCCTCGATGTTACAGCCGTGCTCGAGGATACTGCGCGAGAGATCGTTGACGAGGCCGGGGTGGTCGGCACCGACCGCAGAGATGACGAGGTAAGTCTTATGCGTAGCCATATCTCTGATTCCTGAGCGCTCGCGGCAAGAAGCGCTAAAGTGTAGCAGTAAGCGATGATCCTGAGCCAAACTGGGCGCAAGCCATGAGCAAGCCGGGCGGCGGAGCTGCCGGCGCGCTTGTAAAGCCTTAATGCGCCAAGATACCATTCTGCTCTGACATTTTGGCGAGGGTCTAGCAGGAATGATACGAGGCAGCATCGTCGCTCTTGTGACACCAATGCGTGTGCAAGGCGAACTAGACAGCGAGGCGCTAGAGCGGCTTGTCGAGCTGCATGTGCAGGCTGGAACCGCTGCCATCGTGGCCGTTGGCACCACTGGCGAATCGGCCACACTCGATGAGGCAGAGCACTGTGATGTGCTCGCGCGCACCGTCGCTGCCGCAGCGGGACGCATCCCGGTCATTGCTGGAACAGGCGCGAACTCTACCGCTGAGGCGATCCGACTCACCGACTGTGCTGCGGAGACGGGCGCAGATGCAGCCCTGTTGGTGACGCCCTACTATAACAAGCCGACCCAAGCCGGTCTGATTGCGCACTACCAACGCATTGCCGATGCTGTCGAGATCCCGCAGATTCTCTACAACGTACCTGGTCGTACTGCCTGCGACCTGTTGCCTGCGACGGCTGCTGAGCTGGCGAGCCATCCCAAGATCGTCGGTATCAAGGATGCGACCGGCGATCTAGCGCGGGTGGCCGAGCTGCGTGCGGGCTGCGGCCCTGACTTCGCCATCTACAGTGGCGACGACGCGACCGGCTGTGAGCTAATGCTTCAGGGCGGCGATGGGGTGATCTCGGTCACCAACAACGTTGCACCGGCCTTGATGGCGCAGCTGTGCGAGCTAGCGCTTGCTGGCCAGCAAGACCAAGCCCTGGCATTGAACGCGAGGCTTGATCCTTTGCACCGGAATCTATTCGTCGAATCCAATCCAATCCCGGTCAAATGGGCCCTGCACGAGATGGGGCTGATCGAGACCGGGATTCGCCTACCGCTCACCTGGCTCTCCGAGGCGTATCATCCAGCGGTGCGCCAGGCTCTGATCGATGCGGGCGTCCTTTGAACGGCATCGCTACTGGCTTGAGGCATCTGACTATACGATGAAGATCCTGTCACCGCTGGCCTGTTGCGCCTCGGAGCTATTGCGGTCTCGCAGCATAGCCGCTTACTTTGCCTTGCTGCTGCCGACGGTCGGGTTGCTGACACTAAGCGGCTGCGGCAGCTCCATCAACATGGAGCAGTATCTGCCTGATCGGCAAGTCGAATACAAGAAGGCACGCGAAGCGAGCGAGAATCTGGAGCTGCCGCCGGACCTCGCAGGCGCCAGTTTCAATGATGCGCTTGATATCCCCGGGCCGACAGGCACCGCCACCTTCTCGTCCTATGCCGGTGGTCAAGAGGCGCGCAGGCGCATGGCCGGGAGTGGTGAGGTCTTGCCTGAGGTCTCCGGCATCAGCCTGAAGCGTTCTGGCGATCAGCGATGGCTCGAGGTCGATGCGTCGCCTCAAGTCGTCTGGCCCCAGGTCGTCGCCTTCTGGCGGCAGCAAGGCATCTTGCTCGAGGAGCAAGACCCGGCGGTTGGGGTCATGAAGACCGATTGGCTCGAGAATCGTGCCGAGATCAGAAAGGATTTCGTCACCAACATGCTGCGCAAGGTCGCCGGCGGTCTCTACGCGACCTCGACCCGGGATCAATACCGGGTTCGCATCGATGCTGGGCCGCGCTCTGGCACCTCCGAGATCTATTTGACCCATCGCGGCATGGAAGAGCGCCTGGTCCGCAACACCGTCGGCGAGGGCTCGACCACGGTCTGGGAGCCCGCCCCCACCGATCCCGGCAAAGAGGCCGAGATGCTGCGACGCCTGATGCTTTACCTTGGCGTCTCCGACAGCAATGCCCAACGGATGCTGGCGCAGGGCGGCGGCAGCGCTGGTGGAGCCTCCCCTGCTGCACGCGGCTCTGCCAGCACGGCGCGCCTAGTGACCTCGAGCGCTGGCAGCGAGCTGGTGATTCCGGAAGAGTTTCGCCGTGCCTGGCGGCAGGTCGGTCTAGCGCTGGATCGCACCGGATTTGCTGTCGAAGATCGTGATCGCAGCGCAGGTGTCTTCTTCGTCCGCTACGACGATCCAACCAAGCGTGAGAAGAAGAAGGGGCTGCTCTCGAAGATGGCGTTCTGGGATGGCGGCAATCGCCCGGACAAGGCCAAGACCTATCAGATCCGGGTGCAGGGCGACGCCCAAGAGAGCCGCGTCACGGTCCATGATGAGGCGGGGCGGCGTGACAGCTCTGCCACTGCTGAGCAGATCCTGAGGTTGTTGACGGAGCAGCTGGGCTAATGGAGGTTCGCTGCGCGAGTCTGATTCAGCGATGGCCTTAGGCGATTTTCCGACGGATCGGCGCTGGCGTCAGCGTCCGGGACGGGGTCAATGACGTTATGACGGTTCTTGGTGCCAGCTCTTAGGCGTCTAGGTCCAGCCCCAGCAAACGCGGGTAGGTGGGCGCCTTGATCAGCTCTGCATGGCGGCCGCGCTCGATGACGCGGCCCTGATCAAGCACCAGGATCTCGTCCATCTGTGCGAGCGCGACCGGTCGATGGGTGATCATCAGCACCGTGCGTCCTGCCATCAGCCGTTGTACCGCCTCCATCAATGCGCGCTCGGTGACGGCGTCGAGACCCTCGGTTGGCTCGTCCAGGAGGAGGATGGGCGCATCCCGCAACAATGCCCGGGCGATTGCGATGCGTCGAGCTTGGCCGCCAGAGAGGCGCACTCCGGTTTCTCCGACCCAGGTGTCGTAACCCTCGGGCAGCTCGGTGATGAAGCTGTGGATCTGAGCGGTCTCGCACGCCTGCTCGAGCAGGCTTTGCGGTGCGTCGGGGGCGGCGATCAGCAGGTTTTCGCGGATGCTCGTATCGAACAGGTGCGTGTGCTGGGAGACCAGGGCGATGCGGCTACGCAGATCCTCACCGGGGAATTGCTCTAGCGGCACTCCGCCGAGTTGGATGGTGCCGGATTCTGGTGCCCAGAATCGAAGCAGTAGATTGAACAGCGTGGTCTTGCCAGAGCCGGTGGCGCCGACAATGGCGACCCGTCGCCCCGGTGGGAGCTCGAGATCGATGCCGTCGAGCGTAAGCCGCTCGTCAGTCGAGCCAAGACCTGTGCTCGGGCCTGCCCCCGCGTCATCGCCTGCGCCAGGGCTCAAGCTCCTACCAGTCTCAGAGCCCGCGCTAGAGAAGTCTTCGGAGCTGCCATCGACGCCGCTAGCGCCCTTGTTCGGATAACGGAAGCGCAGCCCATTGATCACCAGCCCGCTGTCTTTCGGCTGCGGCGCCGGGCCAGTCGGCTCTGGCACGGCCGGCTCGGTGTCGACGATCGCGAACAGCCGGCGTGCGGCGGTTAGCGTCGACTCGAGCTGCTGAAACGCCATTGGCAAGGGTGCGACGGCCTCGAAGGTTGCGAGCGAGAACAGCGCTAGCATGGCCAACTGCGGTGGCGCCAGGCTGCCATCATGGACCAGCGGGATGCCGAGCCAGAGCATGCCCCAAAGGGTTAGGTTGGCCGTGAGGCCGGTTGCGGCCTGGGCGATCCCGGTGAGCTGGCTCATGCGCTCCTGCTCTACGACCAATGCCCGGCTCAATGCATCCAAACGTCGGGCATGACTGTCTGCCGCGCCATAGATCAGCAGCTCGGACAGGCCCTGTGTGCCATCGATGCCGGCCTGCCGAAGCTCAGCCTGGATCTCGACGATGCGCCGCCCCGGCTCTTTGCCGAGTCGATGGCCCCACCAGGGGAGCAGCACGCCGGCGATCATGAGCATGCCTAACAACAGTAGCGCGAGTCCCAGATCGAAGAGCGCGGTGAAGACGAAGAACGCGGTCCCGGCAGTGATTGCGACCAACACCGGCACCATGACACGCACATAGAGATTATCGAGCGCATCGATGTCGGCGCGGATGCGGGTCAGCAGATCGGCGCTGTGGTACTCCATCAGCCGGGCGGGGGCCAGGGGCTCCAGGTGCCGGTAAAACCAGACTCGCAGCCCGGCGAGCTGGCGCAGCGTAGCCTCATGGGTGATCAGTCGCTCAAAATAACGCCCGGCCGTGCGGCCGATCGCGCTGCCGCGGATGATGGCGGCTGGCGTGAAATAGTTCATCGCCACCCCGGCTGCACCAGCGACCGCCATCGCAGTGATGAACCAGCCTGAGATCGCCATCAGCGTCACATTGGCCAGTAAGGTGACCAGGGCCACTGCGAACCCGCCGAGCATCCAGCCGCGATAGGGCCGGAACAGCTGCCAGAGGCGGATGAGCTCAGACATGCTGAGAGCCTCCTCGCAACGACCCTCCTCGCAAATTAGGCGCGAATACGGTTCTTGCTGTGTGCATCATGATGGGGCGAGCAAAGTTCATACCGCAGCCGGTTCCAGCAGCCGCACCATCCGCCGATAGGGGCCATCCTGCGCGATCAGCTCGGTATGTGAGCCGGATTCGACGATGCGTCCGCTGTCGATGACCAGGATGCGGTCGGCGTTGCGCACCGTGCTCAGCCGATGGGCGATCACCAGCATCGAGCGACCCTCAGCGAGCTGATCGACGGCGCGCTGCACCAGCGCCTCGCTGGCGGGGTCGAGGCTAGCGGTGGCTTCGTCGAGGATGACCAAGCGGGCATCGCGCAGGAACGCGCGCGCTAATGCAACGCGCTGGATCTGTCCGCCGGAAAGCCCAGCGCCGCGCTCACCGACGGGCGTGTCGTAGCCGCGCGGAAGGCGATCGATGAACTCAGCGGCTCGGGCGCGCGTGGCTGCATCGCGCACGGCGTCTAGCGTCGCATCCGGCAGTCCGAGACGGATGTTATCGGCGATGCTGCCCTGGAAAAGCCGCGGATGCTGCGGCAGCCAGGCGAGACGGCGGCGCCAGTCATCGATATCCAACGACTGAAGCTCCTGATCATCGATTAGGATGCGCCCGCTCTCAGGGCGGATGAAGCCGAGCAAGAGATTCGCGACCGTGGTCTTGCCGGCTCCGCTGGGTCCGACCAGGGCGACGCGCTCGCCGGGCTTGATCTCTAAATGGGTCCCAGCGAGCGCGGGTCGCCCCGGCTCATAGCTGAATGAGACATCCTCAAAACGGAGATGCAGCGGGCTCTCGGCGCCCAAGGTAGCGACCTGTTTCGGTCTTGGTGGCAGCTCGGTATCCATCACTGCCACCAAGCGCTCGGCGGCGGCGATCGCTTCCATTCGGCCATGATAGTGGGTGCCGAGATTGCGCAATGGCGCATAGAACTCGGGTGCTAGCAGCAGGATGAAGAAGCCGGTGACAAAGCTGATCTCAGGCGGACCAATCAGGTCCGGGATCGGAAGCTCGAGCTGATAGAGCCGGAAGCCGATAAAGACCGCGATGATTGCAATGCCCAGGGTCGAGAACAGCTCGAGCACCGCAGAGGTCAGAAAGGCCACGCGCAGCACGCGCATGGTACTGGCTCGATAGTCATCGGAGATGCGCGCGATCACCTCGGCCTCGCGACGGCTAGCATTGAATAGCTTCAGCGTCGTCATGCCTTGGATCACGTCGAGGAAATGAGCGCCCATCCGCGCAAGGTCCTTCCAGAGCTGCTGATTCAGCCGCTCGACGCCACTACCGATCAGGATCATGAAGACTGGGATGAGCGGTGCGGTGACCAGCATGATCAGCGCCGAGAGCCAATCCAGTGGTAGCACCACGATCAGGATCGCGAGCGGGATCAACGCG
>NZ_JBUDPI010000187.1:0-7185 GCF_054919635.1 Halochromatium sp.
CGAGACCGAGAACCCGGCCAGCGCGGCATAGACAAGGGCTGCGAAAAGCGCTGCCACAGCAGCTGCACGGGGCGCCGCAAGGCGCAGCGTCAGGCCAGGCATCCGCGCCCAGCCACGCCGAGTCAGCCAAAACACGGCCGCCGAGACGAGCCCCACATGGAGCCCCGAGATCGCGATCAGGTGCGAGGTTCCAGTGCGCGAGAATACCGCCCATTGCGCCGGCGTCAGCGCACCGCGATCACCGATCACCAAGGCCGGGATCAAGGCCGCGCCAACACCGCTTGGCAGCCCTTGCTGCAAGCGCTCACGCAGCTGTTGACGCCAGCGGGTCAGCCAATAGGCTCCTGCGCCAGCGTTCAGCCGTTGCGGCGCCACCTGCGTGCGCACATAGCCGGTGGCCTTGACCTGCTGACGGAACAGCCAACGCTCATAATCAAAACCGCCGGGATTGACGAACCCATGCGGCGGCTTCAGTCGCACCCTGAAGCGCCACCGCTCGCCGGCCTGCAGCGGCGGTGCATCCTGATACCAGGACAACCGGACCCGACCGAGAAACTGAATCGGCGATCCCGAATCCGTCAAGGACTCCACATCGAACAAGAACCGCGTTCTCTCCGCCGTGACATCCGGCAGCGACGCAATGCGACCGACAAGGGTCAGGTCTTGCTGCGCCATCGCGTCAGGAAACGGCTGGCACAACAGCGCGCAGGCCCAGAGATGCGACCAACAGAAGCCGAGCGCCAGTGCCGCCAGCGGCCATCTGATCCATTGCACCGAACGACCGACAATGGCCAGCAGCAATGCCAGCAGCAATATCGCCAGGACCGCCAGATCCGGTGGCGGCTCGGCGGCTAAGAAGTAGCCACCGACCCCTGCCGCAAAGCCGAGGCCAATCGCTGCGATTCCGGCGCGCGATTCAGCTGCCGCCCAGGAGCGCATCACGTATACTGCGCGCACCGCGGCTGGCATCGACATCGCCGCTCCGGTTCGCTGTGCTGGGCTGCGGTGTTGCGGGCTGCGGCATTGCTCGCACTCACAGCGTAGCCCGGCCTCAGTATCGATGCGCTCACAGAGACCCTAACCCACGGCCATGAAACGATGGCTCAGGCGCCGACTGCCGGACCCGCGCAGTATCCTCGACAGCCAGTACCTCAGTGTCTTCGGCACGTTGCTGCAAGACCCCAATCTCTGGCACCTGAACCGGCGCTCCGCCTCGGGGGCCTTCGCGGTCGGGCTGTTCGTCATGTTCTTGCCCCCGCTGGGGCAGATGTTCGTCGCTGCAGCAGCGGCGATCGTCTTTCGCGTGAATCTGCCCATCTCGGTATCGCTCGTCTGGCTCAGTAACCCGCTAACCATCCCGCCGATGTTCTACTTCGCCTATGTGATCGGGGCTTTGATCCTGGGCGATGAGATCCGAACCTTTCAGATGGATTTCTGGCTCGACTGGCACAACTGGCTCAAGGTAATCAAGCCGGTGCTGCTCGGCAGCCTCATCTGCGCGACGGTCTCCGGCGCCTTGGGATGGCTGTTCGTCGAGGGGCTCTGGCGCTGGAACCTGATGCGCCAGATCAAGCGGCGACGTGCGCGCTACGCGGCCTCGACCAATCTCCCCTCATCCAGGCGCCAGACCTGACTGGTCCGAGCCGCAAGGGAGGGATCATGGGTGACGATGATGATACTGGTGCCGATCTCAGCATTCAGCTCGAGCATCAGATCATAGACGCCCTCGGCGGTATGCCGATCGAGATTCCCAGTTGGCTCATCGGCGAGCACGCAAGCCGGACGCGTCACCAATGCACGGGCGATCGCAGCTCGCTGACGCTCTCCGCCAGAGAGCTCGGTGGGCTTGTGTGTCTCGCGATGACTGAGCCCGACACGCCCGAGCATCGATGCGGCTGATTCCTGCGCCTCAGCCGGCGCAATACCGCGAATCAACAGCGGCATGGCCACGTTCTCAAGGGCCGTGAACTCGGGGAGCAGATGATGGAACTGGTAGACGAAGCCAAGCTGATGGTTGCGCCGCTCGCCGCGCGCCCGCTCGGAGAGCTGCATCACCGCTTGGCCGGACCAGAGCACCTCACCGGCCGTCGGCTGCTCGAGACCACCAAGGCAGTGCAGCATCGTGCTCTTACCCGATCCCGAGGCACCAATGATGGCCATGCGCAGTCCGGCCGGAACCACTAAGTCGACGCCCCGCAGCACCTCGACGTCGAGTGGTCCTTGACGAAAGCGCTTACTGACCCCGCGCGCCTCTAGGACGGGCGGCCTGTCTCCGCGCTCACCGCGCGCCTCCTGTTGACTCATCGCGCGCTGCTCATTCATAGCGCAACGCCTCAGCCGGGTCCGTCCGCGCTGCCCGGTAGGCCGGATAGAGGGTCGCGGCCACCGTCATCAAGAAGGCACCGAGCGCGATACGGATCACATCCCCAGCGCGCACATCGGAGGGCAGCGCGCTGATGTAATAGATGCCCGGGTCGAGGAAATGGACATCGAACAGCCCCTCGATGAAGGCGACGATCGACTCGACGTTCCAGCCCAGCAGCACCCCGCCGACCACTCCGAGCAAGGTGCCAAAGACACCGATGGCGGTGCCCTGCACCATGAAGATCGCCATGATGCGACCCGGCGAGGCGCCCAGTGTGCGCAGCACCGCGATGTCGGCCCGCTTATCGGTCACCACCATCACCAGTGTCGAGACGATATTGAAGGCGGCAACGGCAACGATCAGGAACAGGATGATCGACATCATCCGTTTTTCGGTGCGCAGCGCGGCGAAGAAGTTGCGATGGACTTGGGTCCAATCCGAGACTCGGTAAAGCCCATCAAGGGAGTACTGGATCTCGCGCGCGATCATTGGCGCGTCCCACATATCGGTCAGCTTCAGCCGCACACCCTCGGCCGCATCGCCGAGGCGCATCAGGCGCGCCGCGTCCTCTATGTGCATGAAGCCTGCACCGCGATCGTAGTCGGACATGCCCACCTCAAACAGGCCGGCGACGGTAAAGGCCTTCAAGCGCGGCATTACGCCGACCGGCGTCGCGTTTAGCTGCGGTGTGACAACGGTGACCTTATCGCCGACCCCAACCCCCAGCACCGCCGCCAGCTCGCGGCCGAGCACGATGTTGAAGCCACCAGGAATCAGCGAATCGACCGAGCCCGCGATCATGTCTTGCCGCAGATCGGAGACGGCGTCTTCCTGAACCGGCAGGATGCCGCGCAGCAACGCGGCCTGCGTGCGGCCGGCGTTCATCAGCATCGACTGGATCTCGACGAAGGGCGCGGCGCCGACCACATCCGGATGCTGACTGATCTCCTCGACCAATACCTGCCAATCACTGATCCCGCTCGGATCGGACAGGGTTGCATGGGAGGCCATGCCAAGGATGCGCTCCTGGATCTCCTTGTGGAAACCGTTCATCACCGAGAGCACGACGATGAGCGCGATGATCCCGAGCATGATCCCGAGCATCGAGATCAGCGAGATGAAGGAGATGAAGTGATTGCGCCGACGGGCGCGGGTATAGCGCAGGCCGACGAAGAGTGAGAACGGGCGAAACATGGCCGCGGATTAGACCAGAATGCGGCGCCTGAAGATAGCACCGTTGATGTAGCAGTCGCTATCAGTGCTGGGAGCGTTAAGCGCTCGGCCGTGGCGCGCGCACTAACCGAGTGCACAGTAGGATCTGGTACGCCGCGGGCGTGAAGACCAAACCGAGCGGTGTCGCCAAGGCCACACCGCCAGCGATGACGATCGCTAGTGGCGGCCAGAAGTCGCCGCCGGAGAAGAGGATCAACGGCAAGAAGCCGCCAACCGTGGTCAGGGTCGTGGAGATCACATGACGCGTCGAGCCGAGGACAGACTGAACCATGGCACCGAGATCACCGGCGGCGGCCCTGGCATTCGCCCGAATCGCGGCGAGCACGACGATACTGTCATTGATGGCGACGCCTATAAGCCCGGCGCTGCCGAGGACCGGATTGAAGCCCAGCGGGTAGCCCGAGAGCCACAGCGCCAGCATGCCGAGCGCGACTGAGAGCGCGCCGATCAACAGGATCAGCCCCGCGAGCACGAAACTGCGAAACGCAAGCACGAGGGTGGCCACCATCATCGCCCCCAGTAAGGGGGCGTAGGCCAGCAGCAAGGCGATGGCCTCACCCTGCTCCTCGCTGTCGCCCGCGAATTCGAGCCGGTAGCCAGCAGGCAGCACCAGCCCCTCGCGCTCGATCGCAGTGCGCAGCTGCGCAGTGACCTCAATCGGCAAGGCGTCGGCGGTGAGCCAGGCCTCGATGATGTTGACACGCTCACCGTCGCGTCGGGTGATGCTCGGCGCTTCGGGGATGAGCTCGAGCGGACCCAGCGCGGCAGCGGGAATCCAAACAGGTTGCCCGCTGCCAGCCGTTGTCGCACGGCCCGCGCTCGTGCCAGCACCAGTGTCAGCACCGACGCCTTGGCCGCTGCCCGCACCCGCGCTGAGCAGCGGTAGCGCAGCGAGCTGCGCTGAATCGACCCGTTCGGCATCCCCCCAACGCACGCGCACAGGCAATTGCTCGAGGTCCTCGAGCACGCTGCCACCAACAACGCCGTCGAGCGCCGCACGGTATTGACGCGCGATATCGCCCAAGCCGAGACCCGCGAGCAGGGCTTCCTGCTCGTTGGCCTGGAGCTGTAGCTGCGGGGTGCCACCCGGAATGCTGGCCTTGGTCTCGGTGACCTGTGGCAACTGGTAAAGGATGCGTCGCAGCTCATCGCCGAGCTGGCGCAATTGTGCTGGCTCCGGGCCGAACAGGCGCAACGAGATCGGTGCCGCGATCGGCGGACCCTGACCGAAGGCACGCACGACGATGCGCAGATCCGGGAAACGCTGCGGCAAGACATGCTGCAGGTCCGTCACCAAACGCCGCGCCTCGGCCTGGCTAGCGGCTTGCACTGTCGCACGCGCATAGGACGGGTTATCTTCTTCCATGCGCAGCTGGTTGTAGTAGACCGGGGGCGAGCTAGCGCCAGCGACCCAGAACAACTGGCGCACTTGCCCCCGCTCGCGGATGACCTTCTCAAGCGCCTGCATGGCGGCCGCCGTGCGCGTGATCGAGGCATCGTTGGAGGTCCAGACCTGAACCTCGAACTGATCACGGTCGGAGGGTGGAAAGAACTGCAGACTGAGCTGGGTCGCGGCCCAGATGCCAGCGGCTGGGAGGAGCAGGCAGATGAGGGCGGTGATCCCGGGTTGTTGGAATAAGGTCGAGAGCAGTCTCGCGTAGAGGCTGGCGAGCCAGCGGTTGGCAAGCCCATCGCGCCACCAAACACGGCATCGTTGGCTGTGCCTGGCGCCGGACCCGCGGCCAGCAAGCGCGGCAAGGGCCGGGATCAGGCTCATCGAGAGGAGAAACGAGGTCGCCAGCGCGATGATCACCGCAGTCGCGATCGGCCCAACGAAATCGCCGAGATTTCCCGGCAACAGCAGGATCGGCATGAAGCCAAGCATGGTCGTGAAGGTCGAGGCGGCCAGCGGAGTGAACAGGTGCTCCACGGTGCCGCGCACCGCGTCTTGCGGAGTCGCCCCTTCACCGAGTCGTTGGTGAACCTCATCGGCGACGACGATGGCGCTGTCGATCAGCAGTCCGATCGCGATGATCATGCCGAAGATCGTGATCTGGTGGATCTGCTGCCCAAACAGGTCCAGCCCGAGCAGGGTAATCGCGGCCGAGAGTGGCAATGCGGAGCCAACGACCAGCGCCGAGCGCCAGCCCATGGTCAGAAATACCACCAGCATCACCACGACGACACCAGCGAGCAGGTTGCCCCCGAGCTCCTCAAGACGGGCTTGCGTATAGCTACTTTGATCGAACAGGACGCGGATATCGACGCCGCCGCCTGCGTTGGCATCGCTGAAGCCGTCGACAGTCTCGATCGCCGATGCCGCCCAAGCGTCCAGATCGAGCGCCGCACGTGTGCGCACGCCGATCAGCAGGCTACGCCGGCCATCGGTGTGGGCAATCTGAGCGGGTGGCTCACGCCACGTCTTGCTGACTTGGGCGATGTCACCGACGCTGAGCATGCGACCGTCCGCCGCAAACAGGGGCACCGCCGCGACGCGCTGCGCTGCGTCGAGCTCGCCAGCCACAGCAAGCCGCAGCCAGTGACTCTCACCGTAAAGCCCGCCCGCCGGGTCCTTGACATCGGCGTTCGCCAGCCGTGCCGCCACCTGCTCAACGCTCAGACCGGAGGCGCTCAGCTCGGCTGGATCAACCTCGACCCGGATCTCTTCGTCTGGCTCACCGAAGAGCACCACCTGCTCGGTCCCTGGGCGGTTGCGCAGCGCTTGCGCGAGCTCCTCGGCGAGCCGCTTGAGGACACCGAGTGGTGCAGGCCGATCGACATCCGCCGTCCAAGTCACCGCAGCGATCAGCGAATAGGCAGTCGCGCCGCGATCGCTGTCGAGCACGGGTGGACCCGCACCCGGCGGCAGATTCGCTGCGGCCGCGGAGAGCTTATCGCGAAGCTCGGCGAAGATGCGCTCGTTGTTGGTTGCGCTGACCGCATCCTCAAGCTCAACCCCAAGCACAGAGATATCGCCACTAGAGGTTGAATCGATGAGCTTGACTTCGGCCACCTCACGCACCGCATCCTCGAGCGGCTTGGTCACCAAGGCCTCGACGCGAGCCGCACCGGCGCCGGGGTAAGGCGTGGCAACAAAGGCGAAGCGACTGGTGATGCGCGGGTCTTCGATCCGCGGCAGATTGCCCCAGGCGGCAAGACCGGCGAGCAGCACCAGGATCACCACTAGAATCAGCAAATGGCGGTTGCGCAACAGTGCGACGGCAAGGGAGCCGACTGGTCCAGCGGCGGCTCCAGTACCAGATCGAGCACCAGATCCAGCCCCATGACCCATGCCATTGCCAGCGGTAGGCGGCGATGCCGACACCTCAGTGGGCCTTGTCCGCGCTGTCCCCGCCGGCAGGCGCAAGCTGGACCCATTGGCCTGGAACGACTCGATGCAGGCCTGCTGTCACAACGAGGTCACCAGGCTGCAGTGCTCCGCGCACAAAGACTCTCTCGCTGTCGACATGGAGCACCTGAAGGGGGCGGCTGACTAGGCGCCAGCGCACATTGGAGGCGCGCGCAGATGGCTCATCATGCGGCGGATCATGCTGATCATGCGGATTGGCCGTTTCTGGCTCGGTTTC
>NZ_JBUDPI010000188.1:0-7139 GCF_054919635.1 Halochromatium sp.
CGGTCACGTCCAGTCCATCGAGCGCGCGGTAGACGGTCAGGGCCTCGTCACCGTCTCGGCTGGGGTTGGAGCTAGAGCTTGGGCTTGGCCGCTGGCCCGGCTTGGGGATCATCATGGGATTGGCCAACAGATCGTTGTCGTAACGCTCAGCTGGGATCACCTGCTCGAGCGAGGCCCGTAGGTCCTCAGCCTCGCGCTCGGCGATCGGGCCTTTGGTCAGCAGATTACCCACCACCAATAGTGCTGAGGCTGCCAGCGCGAAGCCGCCGAGCAGCAGCGTCTGATAGGCGACGCCATCGCGATCGATCTCAGATAAGGCTCGGAGTCGTGCCCGGAATTGGGCTTGAGCCTGAGCTGGGACAGGGGCTCGTGGCTGGCTCATCGCTTGCCCTCCCCCGTGGCTTGCGCCGCCGGCTGCGCCGCCGGCTCGCCGGCCACCGGCAGCGGGCGCCCACGCCGATCGCGCCCAAAGATGCGCGGCTTGATGTAATGGTCGATCATCGGTGTTGCGGCATTCATCAGCAGGATGGCGAAGGCAGCCCCCTCGGGATAGGCGCCGAAGGTCCGAATCAGATATACCAGCAGACCGATCCCCGCACCGAAGACGGCCTGACCGACCCGGGAGACCGGTGAGGTGACCGGATCGGTGGCGATGAAGAAGGCAGTCAACAGGGTGGCACCGGCGAGCAGATGTAGCAGCGGACCCGCGAAGCGGGTCGGATCAATCAGGTGCAACAGGCTCGCCGGAACGACAACCCCGAGCAGCACGGCGACCGGGATCACCCAATCGATCACGCCCTTGCGGATCAGGAACAGCCCACCGAGCAGCAGCAGCAAGGCCGAGGTCTCACCCAGACTGCCAGGGATACCACCGAGCAGCGCGTTGAGCGGCGGAAACAGCGTTGGCATCGCCGTGCCCAAATCATTGCCCTGCTGCAGGGCCAGATCGACCTGGCCGAGGATTGAGGCCCCACTCATCGCGTCCCAAGGTGCGGCTGCGGCTAGCCCGTCCAGGCTGATCGTCAGGGCGTCACCAACCCCAGGCGTCTGCTCGAAGAACAGCGGCTGCGGGCCGACCCATTGCGTCATCTCAAGCGGAAAGGAGACCAGCAGCACCACACGTGCAACCATCGCTGGATTGAACAGGTTCTGGCCAAGCCCACCGAAGACCTGCTTGCCGACGATGATGGCGACGAAGGCGCCGACCAGGCCGATCCACCAGGGCGCCCAGGGCGGCAGCGTCAACGCGAGCAGCCAGCCCGTCAGCAACGCGGAGCCGTCCATCAGGCTCGGTCTGAGCGGCTTGCCCGCCAGGAACAGGGCCATGGCCTCGAACAGCAGCGCGGCGCCCAGGGTCACCGCGAACAGGATGATCGCCGGCCAGCCGAACTGCCAAAGGCCAAGCAGGGTGGCCGGAAGCAACGCGAGCATGACCAATCGCATGGTACGGTCGATGCTGACCGGCGCGTGCGCATGAGGGCTCGCGGCGAGTTGCGCATTGATCATGCTGACGCCTCCGCAACCGCCTTGTCCTGAGTCGACTCGGGCGCTTGTCTTTTCGCGTTGTCGAGCAGGTTTTCGGTCGGGGGCTCGGTCTCGACAGAGGGATCAATCTGGGCTGCAGCCGCGGTCGCACTCGCAGCTTCGAGCTTAGCCTGCTTCTTGGCTTCTGCCTCACGCTTGCGCTTGGCCATCGCCTCGCGCTTGGCGCGCTTCTGTGCCTCGAGCCGTTGTGCACGCTGCTCGGCCAGGCGCTTGGTTTCGGTTTGCTTCTGCTTGGCCCGACCGCGCGCGGCCAGTTCGCCCTTAGCATGATTGAAGAACTGGACCAGCGGCAGATGGGCGGGACAGACATAGGCACAGGAGCCGCAGCCAATGCAGTCCATGAGCCCGGTCGAGACCGCTGCGTCGAGATCACCGCTGCGGACCTGGGCGGCCATGCTCAGAGGCACCAATCCGCACGGACAGGCGCCGACACAGCTGCCACAGCGGATGCAGGGACCAGGCTCGCGCTTGTCGGTTTCGGCGGCAGTGAGCGCCAGGATGCCGTTGGTCCCCTTCATCACCGGCACCCGCAGCTCGGGGATCGGCTGTCCCATCATCGGTCCGCCAGCGATCAGGCGATCCGGCTCCTCGCGGAACCGACCGCAATGCTCGACCAGATCCTCGATCTTGGTGCCGATCAGCACGCGTAGGTTCTTCGGCGCGCTGATCGCACCACCGGTAACGCTGATCACGCGCGAGACCAGTGGCTGACCAAGGCGCAGGGCCTCGTGCACGGCAAAGGCGGTGGCCGGATTGTGCACCACGACGCCGATATCGGCGGTCAGCCCGCGCGCCGGCGTCTCCTTGCCGGTCAGGGTCTGCACCAGGTGCTTCTCCGAGCCCATCGGATAACGCATCGGCAGGCGTACCACCTCGGCTGAATCGAGCTCAGGCGCATCAAGCTCGGCTGTCGCACGCTGCAGCGTCGCCAGCGCCTCGGGCTTGTTGCCCTCGATACCGAACAGCAGGCGCGCAACGCCGAGCGCGCGCGCCATGATGCGCGCACCATCGACGATGGCCTTCGCCTGCTCGCGCATCAGTTGATCGTCGCAGGTCAGATAGGGCTCGCACTCGGAGCCATTGATCACCAGCGTCGAGAGCCGGTAACGCTTGCCGAGCCCGAGCTTGACCGCCGACGGAAAGGTGGCGCCGCCCATGCCAACGATGCCGGCATCGGCGACCCGCTGCGCGATCTCGGCCGGCTCCAATGCGAGCGGATCATCGACCCCGGCGATGCGCTTGTGCCAGCGATCCTTGCCATCCGGCTGCAAGGTGATCGTGCGCACTGAGAGGCCGGAGGGATGATTTGCGGGGTAGAGGCCGAGTCCAACGATGCGGCCCGAGGTCGGGGCATGGATCGGCGCCGAGACCGCGCCCTGAGCGCGCGCGATCAGCTCGCCCTTGGCCACATATTGGCGCCGCTGAACGACCGGATTGGCGACTGCACCGATATGCTGTTGCAGCGGGATATGCAGTAGCTTTGGCAGCGGCAGCGCCTCGATCGGCCGGCCCGCGGCTAGGGTCTTGCGGTCGTCGGGGTGGACGCCACCGCGGATCTGGAAGAGTCGCATCGAACAGGCCTCAGCGAGCTTGAAGGGGATGGGGTCATGCGGCCAGCGGCTCGGGCCAGACCCAATTCAATGGGGTCTGCGTCGGAGCGCGCATCTCGATGCACTCGGTCGGGCAATCCTCGGCGCAGTCGCCACAGCCAATGCAGGCATCCTCAAACACGGCGTGGATCTGATCCTTGGCGCCGACGATGGCATCGGTCGGGCAGCGCTTGAAACACTTGGTACAGCCCACGCAGAGGCGCTCGTGCACATAGGCGATCCGCGGCGCCTGCTCAGCGACCGCGCTCAGATCAACGCTCACCCCAAGCCGCTGCGCCAGCGCCTGCGCCAAGGCTCGGCCACCGGGCGGACAGAGCGTCACCGGCGCCTTGCCTTCGGCAACCGCGACTGCCGCTGGCGCACAACCGGGATAGCCGCATTGGCCACATTGTGAGCCGGGCAAGAGTGCTTCGACCTCGGCCACCAGTGGGCTCTCTTCGACCCTCAGGAACCGAGCCGCCACCCCCAGCAGTGCTCCGAGCCCCAGACCAAGAACAGTCAGGCTCAAGATTGCAGATAGCATCATCTCAAAGGCTCCACATCATTCGGCAACGGCCAGCCCGGCAAAGCCCAAGAAGGCCAGCGAAAGCAGCCCGGCGACACTGAAGGCGATCGGCGCACCGGCGAAGGTCGCCGGCACCTGCGCCAGCGCCAAGCGCTCGCGCAGCCCGGCAAAGAGCACCATCACCAACGTGAACCCCAGCGCTGAGCCAAAGCCATACAGCAGGCTTTCGACGAAGCTGTGCTGCTCCTGCACATTCAGCAGGGCCACGCCGAGCACCGCACAGTTGGTGGTGATCAAGGGCAGAAAGATGCCGAGCACCTGATAGAGCGTGGGCGAGACCTTGCGCACCATCATCTCGGTGAACTGCACGACCGCCGCGATCACCAAGATGAAGGTGAGGATGCGCAGGAAGCCAATGTCTAAAGGCTCGAGCACCAGATGCTCCAATAGCCAGCTCGCGGCGGCGGCCAGGGTCAGCACGAAGGTGGTCGCCAAGCCCATGCCCAGCGCGGTATCCAGCTTCCCGGACACGCCCATGAACGGGCAGAGGCCAAGAAACTTGACCAGCACCACGTTGTTCACGAGCGCGGTCGCGAGGATCAGCATCAGAGACTCGGTCATGAGACGTCGGCAAGGCGCTCCAACAAATACCTTGGCGCGCAGCCACGGCTGCTCGCACTCGACAATGGCGGCAATTAAGCAAACCGGATGCCAGTGCTCAATCTGAACGCCTGCTGGTGAATATGACGAGCACCAAAACCGAGCATTAATCGCGCCGGAGCGATGTCTTTGCCTAGCCTGGCCGCCACCTGGGAGGATCACGGAGACGGTCAAGCGGATGCAGGCGTTGCAGGGAGACGGGTGTTTGCGAGAGGGGCGACTGTCGCGGATGACACAGCAAAGATGCTGCAGCGCAGCACATTGTCGCAAACCCGACAACCCTGCATGACTCGCCCAACGTTGGGGCTGCGCATCTTCCCCAAGCGGAGGGACACATAGAGGTCAATGCACGACGGCACGAATACTGCATAATCAGTCGATGGCGAAGGGCCTTGCCTCAGAGAACGCTTCAGTCGCTGACGCAAGCTGTATGGCCATCAAGACAGGATCTCTTGGGCCCTGCGGACTCGCCCGATTTGCCGGCACAACAACGACGGTTAACGACAGAGGAGAAACCCATGGCTCGATCATCGCCTGAGAGCAGTTCCCTGCATCCGCAACAGTCGAGTCCGAGCCCGGCCTCGCCGAACGCCGCGCGAGACAGATCACCGCAAGGCATCGCCGATCATGGCGAGCCACTGGTGCGCAATGCCATCGCTGCCTTCCTCCGCCAGCCACCGGCGAGCACGCCGCCCGAGGTCCTCTCTGCGCTGCGCCTGATGGCCGGCGATGCATCAGAACCACTCCCACCGAGGCTCTACTTCGAGACCGTGGAGCAAGCGCCCGTCGCGATATCAATCACTGACTCGACGGCAAAGATCCTCTATGCCAATGCTGCGTTCGAGCACCTCACCGGCTATCTGCGCGACGAGGTGCTTGGCAAGAACCAGTCGATCCTCTCCAGCAATGCGACCCCGGACAGCATCTATCGGCAGCTTTGGCGGACCATCCAACGCAAGAAGACCTGGACAGGCACCCTGGTCAATCAGCGCAAGGGGGGCGATGAGTATCTCGCCGAGCTGGTCATCTCGCCAGTGCTCGACAGCAGCGGTGAGATTGCCTACTTCCTCGGCATGCACCGAGATGTGACGCGCGAGCATGAGCTGGCGAGCGCGCTCAGACAGCAGAAGACGCGCATCGAGAATGTGCTCGATGCCGCGCCGACGGTGATGGTGTTGCTCGATGCCGAGGGCGAGATCATCCTCGACAACATGGAGTATAAGAAGCTCTTCGGCGACCTTCGCGGCCGCGAGCCGCTGCCGTTGATCCGAGCCGCGCTGCGCGAGCAGGCCGGCTTCGATCCCCTCGCGCGGACCGTCCCCGCCAATGGCGAGGGCGAAGACTTCAAGAACGTCGAGATCAGCCTCGAGGTCCCCGGCAGCCTTGGACCACGCTGGTTCTCCTGTTCCGGCACCTGCATCAGCGAGCAGGACGGCAGCGCCCGCAGCTACTTCGGCCGCGGCAAGCGCGGCGATGCCCGCCTGCTCCTGCTGGCCACTGACGTCACCGCGCGGCATCGCGAGATCGAGCGCGCGCACTTGGAGCACCTGCGCGCACGCATTGCCGAGCAACGACTGACACAAGGCATGCGCGAGGCCCTATCCGCGGCGAGCTACCAGATTCAGACTCCCCTCAACCTGCTACGCGCGGCCAATGCCATGTTTGCCAGTGGCGCCGGCACCCTCGAGGGCTTTGCGCCGACCCTCGCGCAGATCACCAAGACCAGCGAGCAGGCGCTGAAGACGCTGCAAGCGGCGCTTCCGGACGAGATCATCGAGGCCGGCGTCAGCGTCAATGTCAATGAACTGGTGCGCCATGTGCTTGCGCTGGAGACCGATGCCCTTCTCGCAGCCGGCGTCACCGTCGATTGGCGTCCAGCCCATGTCCTGCCGGAGATCACCGCGCGTCAGACCGAGCTGCGCTCCTTGTTCAAGAATCTGATCGACAATGCGCTGCAAGCGACGCGCGAGGGCGGACGCAGCCAGCGCGAGCTGCACATCAGTACCCGCGCCCTCGATGATACGGTCGAGGTCTGTATTCAGGATAGTGGACCGGGCTTCCCAAGCGGCGATCGTTACAAGGCCTTCGAGCCCTTCTATATTGGCTGGCGAAACCGACGCGGTCGCGCAGGCATGGGGCTGCCGCTAGCGCAGGAGATTGCGAACCAGCATGGCGGTAGCATCGAGATCGACCCGGACTACAACGATGGCTGCCGCCTCCTCGTGACCCTGACCAACGCCCTGCCCCGTGACTAACGCAGAGCAAGTAGTAATGTACGACAAGGATCTCCCGGACGCGCCAGGTCCGGATATGTACCCAGGTACGCGCCCAGGTTTGCACCCAGGTATGCACCAAGAAGCAGTCCCCCCTACAACCGCAGGTACGACCACAGACACAGGGCCAACGATGCAGCGAGCCGATCTGCTCGAGGCGCAGCTCGCCGCCCTCTTCGATGTCAGCCGCATCCTCAGCCGCTCACTGCAGCTGCGCGAGACCCTGCGCGCGGTGCTTCAAACCCTGCACGAGCGTGGCCGCCTCTGCCTAGGCATGGTCAGTCTGCTCGATGAGGAATCCGGTGATCTGCTGATCAGCGCCTTGCACGATGATGACGCCGCACCCTTTGAGAAGGTGCGCTATCGCCGAGGCGAAGGGGTGATCGGGCATATTCTCGAGAGCAATCAAGAATGGCTGCTGGAGCGTATCGGCGATGAGCCACGGTTCCTCGATAAGCTCGGCATGTTCAACCGCGACCTGCCCTTCATCGGTGTGCCGATCCGGATCGGCGACGGCCCCGCCGCTGGCGTGTTCGCGCTGCAGCC